>JBJMKN010000057.1:0-23427 GCA_045805765.1 Solirubrobacterales bacterium | reverse complement strand
GACACCTTTGAGAAGCTCCAGTCCGTCCTCGAGCACGGCGAGGCGCTCGACCCGGACCTGGCGGACGAGGTCGCGGAGGCGATGAAGGAGTGGGCGCTGGAGAACGGCGCCACCCACTACACCCACATGTTCCAGCCGCTGACCGGCTCGACCGCCGAGAAGCACGACTCCTTCTTCGAGCCGGGCGGCGAAGGCAACGCGATCGCCGACTTTTCCGGCAAGGAGCTGATCCAGGGCGAGCCCGACGCCTCCTCGTTCCCGACCGGCGGCGTCCGCGCCACCTTCGAGGCCCGCGGCTACACCGCCTGGGACCCGACCAGCCCGGCGTTCATCCTCGAGAACCCCAACGGGGCGCTGTTCTGCATCCCCACCGCGTTCGCCTCCTGGACCGGCGAGGCGCTCGACGCCAAGATCCCGCTGCTGCGTTCGATGGATGCGCTCAGCCGCTCGGCGATCAAAGCGCTGCGGCTGCTCGGCGACGAGGAGAGCCAGCGCGTCTTCACCACCGTCGGGCCCGAGCAGGAGTACTTCCTGATCGACGAGCAGTACTTCTTCGAGCGGCCCGACCTGATCAGCACCGGCCGCACCCTCTTCGGCGCCAAGCCGCCGAAGGGCCACGAGCTGGACGACCACTACTTCGGCTCGATCCCCGAGCGCGTGCTCGCCTTCATGCTCGAGTCCGAGCTGGAGATGCGCAAGCTCGGGATCCCGGTCAAGACCCGCCACAACGAGGTGGCGCCGGCGCAGTACGAGATCGCGCCGATCTTCGAGAACTCCAACGTCGGCTCCGACCACCAGCAGCTGTTGATGCAGACGCTGGAAAACGTCGCCCGCCGCTATGGGCTCGTCTGCCTCCTGCACGAGAAGCCCTTCGCCGGGGTCAACGGCTCCGGCAAGCACAACAACTGGTCGATGGGCACCGACACCGGCGCCAACCTGCTGAACCCGGGCGAGACGCCGGCGGACAACATCCACTTCCTGTTCTTCTGCACGGCGGTGATCCAGGCGGTCAACAAGCACCAGGGGCTGCTGCGCGCCTCGGTCGCCAACATCGGCCAGGACCACCGCCTGGGAGCGAACGAGGCGCCGCCGGCGATCATCTCGATCTTCCTCGGCGGCGAGCTGGAAAAAGTCTTCGAGGCGATTGCGACCGGCCTTGGCGACCCGAACACGCCGGCCTCCTTCCTCGACCTCGGGGCGCAGGTGCTGCCGCCGCTGCCGCTGCACGGCGGCGACCGCAACCGGACCTCGCCGTTCGCCTTCACCGGCAACAAATTCGAGTTCCGGGCGCTGGGGTCGAGCATGTCGCTCGGCTTCCCGAACACCGTCCTCAACACGATCGCGGCCGAGGCGATCGACGAGCTCGCCGGCAAGCTCGAGGCGAAGCTGAGCGGCGGCGAGCAGATGCCCCAGGCCGTGATCGAGATCGTCAAAGACTCCTACCTCGCCAACAAGCAGGTCTGCTTCGGCGGCGACAACTACTCCGAGGAGTGGCACCAGGAGGCCGAGCGGCGCGGGCTGAAGAACCTGCGGACGACGCCGGACGCGCTGCCTGAGGTTCTCGCCGAGAGCACCGTGCAGGCGTTCGAGAACTACCACGTGCTCTCGAAGGCCGAGCTCGAGTCCCGCTACGAGGTCTGGGTCGAGCAGTACTGGCTCCGCGCCAACATCGAGGCGGAGACGACCTTCTCGATCGCGAAGACGATGATCCTGCCGGCCGCCCTGCGCTACCTCGCCCTGATCGGCGCGTCCGGCGTCTCGGCCGTCGAGGGCGAGGTCCGCACCCTCGTCGACGAGCTGGTCGCCGGGCTCGGAGAGCTGGAGGCGGCGAACGCCGACCCGGGCCTCGAGGGCCTGGAGATGGCAGTGCACGCCCGTGACAAGCAGCTGGCGGCGATGGACAGCGTCCGCGAGGCGGCCGACAAGCTCGAGGGCGTCGTCGCGGACGAGCTCTGGCCGCTGCCGAAGTACGAGGAGATGCTGTTCATCAAGTAGTTGGTTGGGCCGGGAGGGGTCATCCCTCCCGGCTTTTGATGCGCATTAGCAACCCGCCCTTAGGCGAAAGCGTCGGCATCTGGCGGATCGTCATCGTCCGGCCGGGGAGGGCGTCGATCCGCAGGCGCTGGAGGAGCTTCGTCGCCACCAGCTTCACCTCGGTCTGGCCGAAGCGCTTGCCGATGCAGATCCGGGAGCCGCCACCGAAGGGGACGTAGGCGCCGCGGGGCAGGACGGCCTTGCGCTCGCGGGTGAAGCGTTCGGGGATGAACGCCTCCGGCTCGGGGAAGACCTCGGGCAGCCGGTGGCTGGCCCAGGAGCAGTAGTTGACGTAGGCGCCGCGGGGGACCGTGAAGCCCTCGAACTCGTACTCGCGAATCGCCCGCCTCGGGCCGATCCAGGCCGGCGGGTAGAGCCGCAGGACCTCGTCCAGGACCGAGTCCAGGTAGGGCATCTCCTTTTCCAGCTGCAATGCGGTTGGGCTCTCGCCGCCCAGCACCCGGTCCTGCTCCTCGTGCAGGCGCCGCGTCACCTCTGGGTGCCGCGCCAGCTCGTGCAGCATGAAGGTCAGGGTCGAGGTCGAGGTGTCGTGGCCGGCGAACATCAGCGTCATCACCTGGTCGCGGATCTCGCGGTCGCTGAATTCCTCGCCGCCGGCGCCGCGGGCGGCGACCAGGAGGCTGAGGATGTCGTTGCGGCCGGGGTCGGGGGCAGCGCGACGGCGGGCGATCTCGCCGAAGACGATCTCGTCGAGCACCGCCCGGGAGGAGACCAGCTTGCGCCAGGGCGAGCCGGGTCCACGCAGCAACCGCAGGCCGAAGTCGATTCCGTAGAAGCCGAGGGCGCGCTCGAAGTGCTCAGCCGCGGCGGCGCCCTTGCCGGCCTCGTCGGGGTGGAGGCCCAGCAGCGCCCGCATCGCGATCCGCATCGCCAGCGTCCGCATCCACTCGTAGACGTCGACGACCTCGTCAACGGGCAGGGCGGCGATCGCCTCGTCGGCCTCGATCGTCATCGCCTCGGTCGCGGCCGCGACCTGCTCTCGATGGAAGGCGGGCATCATGATCGCGCGGGCGCGGTCGTGATAGTCCTCGTCGACGGTGAGCAGGCCGTCGCCGAGCAGCGGGATCAGGTCGCCGAAGCTCGACTCGCGCCAGCGGAAGTTCTCCGGGTGGCCGACGGTGACGAAGTGGTTGGCCTCGGGGCCGAGCATGAAGACGACGCGTGAGTGCAGCAGCCGCAGGCTGAAGATCGGGCCGAACTCTTCATAGGCGCCGAGCAGCAGCGGCAGCGGGTCGTGGGCGATCTGGTGGGTGCGGACCCAGCTGAAGTCGGTGTGGCCCGGCGGGAACTTCCCCCTCCCCCGCCACTCGTCGACGAAATCCCCGACGACCCGGCGCACCGGGTTGCCGGACATCTCCGGCGGGCGCGCGACCGGCGTCGTGGTGTCAGCCGTGGCCATCACAGATGATCGTAACTGGCTAGCTGGCCAAACCGTTCGCCTGTTCCTTTTCCTTGCTATTCCCCGAAAAGGAACAGGCGAAGGTGGGTCAGGCGGTGGCGGCGAGCTGGCCGCAGGCGGCGTCGATGTCGCGGCCGCGGGTGAGGCGGACGGTGGCGGTGACCCGGTGCTCGGCGAGGATCGCCCGGAAGCGCTCGATCCGCTCTGGCGAGGAGCCGTCATAGGCGCCGGTCGGGTTGTAGGGGATGAGGTTGACCTTGTAGCCGCGGGGGTCGAGCAGCTCGGCCAGTTCGCGGGCATGCTCGGGGTGGTCGTTGACTCGGTCGAGCATCACGTACTCGACGAAGACCTTGCGGCGGCGGGTGGCGCGGTAGCGCTCGCAGGCGGCGAGGACCTCGGCGATCGGGTAGCGCTCGTTGACGGGCATGATCTGGGAGCGCAGGCCGTCGTTGGGCGCGTGCAGGGAGAGGGCGAGGCTGACCGGCATCTCGCATTCGGCGAGGCGGTAGATCCCCGGCACCCAGCCGACGGTCGAGATCGCGGTGCGGCGGTGGGTGACGCCGAGGTCGGGCAGGCGCTCGCAGGCGGCGAGGACGTTGTCGATGTTCATCGTCGGCTCCCCCATCCCCATGAAGACGACGTGGTCGACGTCTTCGGTGCGACGGAAGTGCAGCGCCTGGTCGAGGATCTCGTCGACCTCGAGGTTGCGGCCGAACTTCATCTGCCCGGTGGCGCAGAAGCTGCAGGTGAGCGGGCAGCCCGATTGCGAGGAGACGCAGACCGAGCGGCGGCCGTCGCGGTAGCGCATCAGCACCGCCTCGATCGGCCGCCCGTCGGCGGTGTGGAAGAGGGTCTTCACGGTGCCATCGTCGGACTTCGCCTCGGCGGCGACAGTGAGCGTCGAGAGCGGGACCGCCGCGGAGAGCCGCTCGCGCAGCCCTGCCGGCAGGTTCGTCATCTCCTCGTAGGAGCGCGCCCCGCGCGCCACCCACTCCCACACCTGCTTGGTGCGGTAGGGGGGCTCGCCCGCCTCGGCTAGCGTCGTCGTCAGCAGCTCACGATCCACGCCGTCGAGTGTAGGGAGCGTTACTGGTGGATCTTCTCGCCCCGCTCGAGCATGCCGACGAACTTGCGCAGGCGCCGCTGCCGCGTCTCCGGCTTCTTCGCCTCGTCGAGGCGGTAGAGGATCGCGTAGCGGTTGGCGCCGTCGAGGGAGGCGAAGAACCTGGCCGCGGCCGGGCTGGCATCGAGCTCGCGTTGCAGATCCGGTGGCACCTCGGCCGACTTCTGACCCTCGTATGCGGCCTCCCAGCGGCCGTCGGCCTTCGCCGCCTCGACCTGGGCGAGGCCGGCCGGCCGCATCCGCCCCGCCTCGATCAAGGCTTCTGCCTTCTCGCGGTTGATCCTCGACCAGCGGCCGCGCGGCCGCCGCGGCGTGAAGCGCTGCAGGAAGTGGGCCTCGTCGAGGCCCCGCTTCTGGCTGTCGATCCAGCCGAAGCACAGCGCGACCTCCAGGGCCTCCCTATAAGTGACGCTCGGCTCGGGCGCCCCTTTCTTCGCGATCTTCAGCCAGACGCCGTCGGCCGAGCCGTGATTCTCCTCCAGCCACGCCTCCAGTTCGGCAGGGCCGGCGAAGAGAAGAACCGGCAGCTCGTCGGACGGGGGCGGCAATGCGGCTACAGCCCGGCAGCGTCGGCCAGCAGGTCGACCTGGGCGGGGTCGCTGGAGCTCGGGAAGAGGAAGAGCTCCTGGCAGCCGGCGCCCTCGAAGGCGGCGAGATACTGCTGGACGGTCTCCGGGGTCTTGGCGGCGGAGTCGGCGATGAAGCCGGCGACGTCCTCCCCGAGCCAGGCGTAGTAGTCGGTGAGGTAGGCGCCGGCGTCCTCCTCGGCGCGGTCCCCGAGGGAGAAGTAGGCGAGGGCGGCGTTCTGCGGCTGCTCGGTGCGGCCGGACGTCGACCACGTCTGCTCGAATCCCTGCCGCCACTCGGCGAATTGGTCCGGCGGGGCGCCGGCCGCGATCCAGCCGTCGCCGAACCGAGCGGCGCGCTCGAACGACGCCTCGACCGAGCCGCCGACGAGGACCCGGGGGTCGGAGTGGTGCTCGGGCCCGACCTCCTCCCCCTCCCAGATCTCCTTGATCCGCTCCAGCATCGCGTCGAGGTCGCGCCCTCGGGTGCTGGTGTCGACGCCGGTGACCGCGTAGTCGTCCTCGCGGCCGCCGAGGCCGATCCCGAGCGTCATCCGGCCGCCGGAGATCACGTGGACGCTGTAGGCCTGCTTGGCGAGCACGACCGGGTTGACCCGCAGCGGCCCGAGCAGGACGGTCGTCGCCAGCCCGATCCGCTCGGTCACCGCCGCCGCGGCGGCAAGCGCGGTGAGCGGCTCGAGGTTGGGATAGGCGACGCGGTCGATCGTGCCGAGGCTGGAGAACCCCCTTGCCTCCGCTCGCCGCGCCCACTCGGTCAGCTGCTCTCCGCTGGTTCCTGGCACGGCGTTGGGAAGACCGATCGCGATGTCCATCTAAGGCTCCTTCCGGCGGGGGCTGGTTACGGGGACCGTACCTACCCGGTTTCGCCGGGCAGCTCCGCCATCAGGCGGTCGATCGCATCGCGCGCGTGCTCGAAGACGGCCTCGCGGCCGCTGAGGCGATAGCGCGAGTTCGCCCCCATCACCAGCGAGTAGAGCTCGAAGGCGAAGCGGGGCGGGCTCTCGACGCCGGCGACCCGAGCTTGGCGCTCGAGCTCCGCGGTCCAGGCATCGAGCGAGGCGGCGATCGCGTCGCGGACGGGCCCGGGGCGATCGTCGTACTCGGCCGAGGTGGAGGCCCAGAAGCAGCCGCCGGAGTAGTCCTGGAGCTGGTCGAGGTAGCGCTCCGCCATCGCCCGCAGCCGCGGGGCCCCGTCGGGCAGCTCCAGGGCGGGGTCGATGACGCGGGCGCGAAAGCGCTCCGCGGCGGCGCCGACCGTCGCCAGCTGCAGCTCCTGCTTGGAGCCGAAGTGGGCGAAGAGGCCGCTCTTGCTCATCCGCAGCTCGCCGGCGAGGCGGCCGATCGTCAGCCCCTCGAGGCCCTCGGCCGAAGCGAGGTCGACGGCGCGGTCGAGGATCGAGGCGCGGGTGGCGGTGCCCTTCTCGGTGACGGGAGTCACAGACACACGATATAAAAAAGCACGAACGTTCGTTTGAAAGTGTCGGCAAGGCCGGCGACCCAGACAGGTGGAGGAACTGAGATGAGCGACTACGCGGTGAAGAAGATCGACGAGATGGAGGCGATCTTCCTCGGCGGCTACAAGCGGGCGCGGGCGGAGCTGGGCGTGACCGCCTTCGGGATGCAGGTGATCGACCTGCCGCCGAACTACCCGGACTACCCCGACCATGACCACGCCGAGTCCGGCCAGGAGGAGGTCTTCATGGCGCTTCGCGGCGGCGGCGAGATCGAGATCGAGGGAGAGCGCTTCCCGCTCGATCCCGACCACATGGCCCGCGTCGGCCCGGCGACGAAGCGGAAGGTGTGGCCCGGGGCCGAGGGGATGCGGATGGTCGTTGTCGGCGGCGTCCCCGGTGGCGTCTACGAGGCGCCGGACCGCAGCAAGCTCGGCGAACCGGACCCGATGCGCGCCTGAGCGCGGGATAGGCTGGGGGCGTGATGCCGCGCGTCTCGTCCCTGGCCGTCCTCGTCTTCCTCGCGGCGCTCGTCCTGCCGGCGGCGGCTGCGGCCGCCGAGACCGAGGCGGAGGACGGCGACGCGATCGTCGTCGTCTCCGGCGACGTCACCGTTCCCCGGGGCGAGACCGTCGACGGCGTCTTCATCGTCAGCGGCGACCTCAAGCTCGCCGGGCACGTCGACGGCGACGTCCTCCTCGTCTCCGGCGACGCTCTCGTCAGCGGCAGGATCGACGGCAGCCTCGTCACCATCGGCGGCCAGGCACGGCTGTTGCCCAGGGCGTTCGTCAAGGGCAACGTCCATTACGGCGACGAGCGGCCGGTCGTCGCCGGAGCGGCGATCGTCCGCGGCGACGTCTCCAAGGAGGACGGGTTCGACTCGGTCGACTTCCTCCCCTTCGTCAGCGTCTTCCTCTTCTGGCTCGCCGTCGGCATCTCGATGGCGATCCTGGGCGTGCTGCTGCTGTTGATCGCGCCGAGAGCCGCCGACGCGCTCCAGGAGCGGTCGCGCGAACGGATCGGGCCGCTGATCGCGATCGGCGTCGCGGTGGCGATCGCGCTTCCGGTCGCGGGGGCGATCGCGGCGGTCACCCTGGTCGGGCTTCCCCTCGGGTTCCTCATCCTCCTCGCCCTGCTGCCGCTGGGAGCGGTCGCCTACTGCGCCGCCGCCTGGGCCCTGGGACGGCGAATCGTCGGCCCCTCGCGCGGCCGCATCCTCGCCTTCCTCGCCGGCCTGGCGATCCTCCGCGCCCTCGCCCTGGTGCCGATCCTCGGCTTCCTCGTCGGCATCGCCGCCGCGATCTTCGGCCTCGGCCTGATCGGGGCGGCTATCGGGGCGGCTCGGGAGCGGCCGGATCCGGCTCCCAGCCCGGGCACCTGAGCACCGGCAGCCGCGGGTAGCGCGGGTAATCCGGGTCGGTCCGCGAGCGCTCGCAGAGCGAGAAGACCGAGCCGCGCGTGTTCGGCACCAGCCGCTGGTGGCGGCAGCTGTCGCAGAGCCCGGCGGCCGGACGCGGAGTCATAGCCCCGAACCTAGATCCTCTCGGCGCAAACTGCGACCTCGGGGAGGGCGAGTCCCGCCTTCGAGGGGCCTAGCCTTGGTGGGTGATGAGAGCGGCAACCCTTTTCGACGCCGATGCGGCCTCCTACAGCGGCACCGTCGAGGTGCTCGGCGTCATCTACAAGGCCGAGGACGACGGCTACGCGGTGCTCGAGGTCCAGGAGGCCGACACGGGCGAAGGCTTCGCCCTGGTCGGGCCGGTTGCCCACCTCGAGGCCGGTGACCGGGCCGAAGTCAGCGGCGACTGGCAGACCCACAGCCGCTACGGCCGGCAGCTGCGGGCGCAGGGGGCCCTGCCGCTCGACCCCGCCGACCGCGACGGCCAGATCGCCTACCTCAGCAGCCTGCGCCACATCGGCCTGAAGCGGGCGGAGCGTCTCTGCGACGAGTACGGCGAGGAGGTGCTGCAGGCGATCGCCGCCGACCCGCAGCGGGTCTTCGGCTCCCTGCGCGGAGTCAGCGGCGACCAGGCCGCGGCCGCCACGCAGTCCTGGTTCGCGAGCCGGGCGATCCGCGACCTCCACGTCCAGCTCGCCCCCCACGGCCTCGCCCACCTGGCGGCGCCGATCCACGCCCGCTACGGCGAGCGCTCGATGACGATCCTGCACGAGGACCCCTACCGGCTGACCGAGGTGCCCGGGGTCGGCTTCGTGCGCGCCGACAAGATCGCCCTGGCGGCCGAGATGGCCCCCGAGTCCGACAAGCGGGCGCAGGCGGCGGCCCTCTACGCGCTGATCGAGGCCGAGCAGCAGGGCAACAGCTACCTGCCGCTGGACGAGCTGAGCCGGCGTACTGCGCGGCTGATCGGCCTCGTCCCCGACCCCGACGTGCTGATGGGGGCGCGAGGCGTCGTCGTCGACGAAGGCCGGATCTACCGCGAAGGGACGCACGCGAGCGAGCTGGCGGTCGCGGCGACCCTGGCGAGCCGCGCCGCCGCTCCCCCCCACCTCGACCACGACCCCGGCGAAGAGCCCCGCGACGGCCTCACCGACGAGCAGTGGGCGGCGGTGCGGGGCGCGTTCGCGTCGCGGCTCTCCGTCCTCACCGGCGGCCCCGGCGTCGGCAAGACCAAATGCACGAAGGAGATCGTCTCCGAGGCCGAAGCCGCGAACGCGACGATCGCCCTCTGCGCCCCGACCGGACGGGCGGCGCGGCGGCTGGAGGAAGCGACGGGACACGAGGCGAAGACGATCCACCGCCTGCTCGAGTGGATGCCGGGGCGCGAGCCGGCCTTCCGCCCCGGGCGGCCGCTGCCGGCTCACCTGGTGATCGTCGACGAGTCCTCGATGCTGAACCTGCGCCTCTGCGAGGTCCTCCTCGGCGGCCTCGCCGAGAGCACCCACGTCGTCTTCGTCGGCGACGCCGACCAGCTGCCGCCGATCGGCGCCGGCAAGCCGTTCGAGGACCTGATCGCCTCGGGGGCGGCTCCGGTGGTGCGGCTGACGCAGATCTTCCGCCAGGCGGCGCGGTCGATGATCACCACCGCCGCCCACGAGATCAACCAGGGCCGCCCGCCCCACCTCGAGCCGGGTGAGGAGCAGGACCACGACTTCTTCTTCATCGAGCGGGGGACGCCGGAGCGGGCGCTGGAGACGGTGGTCGAGGTGGTGGCCGAGCGGGCGCCGGGAAAATTCGGCGTCGACCCGATCCGCGACGTCCAGGTGCTGGCGCCGATGTACCGCGGGGCGGTGGGGATCGACGCGCTCAACGAGCGCCTGCAGGCGGAGCTCAACCCCGACGGCAAGCGCGCTCTCTCCGACCGCTTCCGGATCGGCGACCGCCTGATCCAGACCCGTAACTCGCACGAGCTGGGGCTGATGAACGGGTCGATCGTCTTCCTCCGTGCCGACGACCCCGACGAAGAAGTGATCCGGGTCGACACCGACGACGGCGGCAGCCTCCTGATCCCATACGGGGAGACCGGAACGCTGCGCCTCGCCTACGCGATCTCGGTCCACAAGGCGCAGGGCTGCGAGGTGCCGGTCGTGGTCGGCGTCTGCCACCGCTCCCACGCGCGGATGCTCAACCGCCCGCTGCTCTACACGGCGATCACCCGCGCCCGCAACAGCTGCGTCCTGATCGGCGACCAGGCCGCGCTCGCCTCCGCGGTCCGCCGCGACGACAGCGGCGGCCGCCACTCCGGGCTGGCCGAGCGGCTGCGCGGGGCCGGCTGAGCGCGCCCCGCTGAGCGCCATCTAGCCTGGGCAGGTGAAGAAGGACCGCCTGCCGCTGGCCGAGATCGGCATCACCCTGGCCGGGATCGCCGTGCTGGCGGCAATCGTCGTCACCGTCGATCCGCTGCGCGACTCCGTCGGCGCCCTGCTCCAGGGCGACCACGAGCAGGTCCGCGAGGAGATCGACAGCCTCGGAGTGGCCGGGCCGCTGCTGATCCTCGTCCTCGCCCTCCTCCACAGCGTCGTCTTCTACCCGGCTGAGATCGTCGACGCCGCCGCCGGCTTCGCCTACGGCTTCTTCCCGGCCCTCGTCCTGGTGATGGTGGGCTGGCTCCTCAACGGGCTCGTCTGCTGGACGATCGGCCGCTCGGTCGCCCGGCCTCTGTTCGACCGCTGGTTCGGGGAGGAGCGCTTCGAGCGGGTCGAGCGGGCGATCGAGCGCGGCGGCCCGACGCTGCTGATCGCGATGCGGCTGATCCCGATCCTCCCCTTCAGCATCGTCTCCTACGCCGCCGGCGCCGCCCGGGTGCCGCTCTGGCGCTTCGTCTGGACGACCCTGGTCGGCTACCTGCCGATCACCGCGATCTCGGTCTACTTCGGGACCCGGCTCGAAGGCCTCTCGCTCACCGACCCGCTCGTTCTCGGCAGCGCCCTGGCGCTGCTGGCGCTACTCGGGGCCGGCCACTGGGCGATGCGGCGGCAGGCGAGCCGCTCCTCTGCCTGAGGGTCAGCGGGCGACGACCCGGAAACGGAAGGCTGCCGGGCTCGGGTCGAAGAGCCCACCGGCGCCGCCCGCCTTGACCTGGAGCTGGTGCCGCCCGGCCGGATAGCGGCGCTCGAAGCGGGCCGGGCAGGCGCGGAAGCGGGCGCGGTCGAGCTTGCAGAAGAAGGTCGCGCCGGCCTGGTCGGAGCCGAAGCGGAAGACGAGCCGGGCCGAGCGCGCGCCGGTGCGGACCAACTTCGGCGGGTGCCTGAGGATCGACGTGCTCGGAGTCGAGGGCGTGGGCGTCGGCAACGGCGCAGGCGCGCCGGCGGGAGCCCCCGCGGCCGGCGGCGAGGTGGTCGCGGCCGTCGGGTTTTCGAGGGGCGGCGCCGGTTCGCTCGGCCCGTCGCCCCCTTCGATCGGCCCCGGCAAGCTGGCAATCGCCGCGAAGGCATCGACCATGCCGGCGCCCGCCGCTTCAGCCGGGAAGGTCCCGACGGGAGCCGCGGTATCGGTGAGGGCGCTCCGCACCTGCTGCGCCGGCAGGCTCGGTTTCGCCTGGCGGACGAGGGCGGCGATCGCGGCGGCATGCGGCGCCGCCGCCGAGGTTCCGCAGAAGCGCCAGGTGCCGCTGGAGGGGAAGGCGAAGAAGGTGGTGGCGCCGCAGTCGGTGGCGGCGAGATCCGGCTTCGGGATCACTTTCGGCAAGCCGAGCGGCAGGGCCGGAGTCGACCCGGTGACGGGGCCGAAGAGATGGGTCACCGGGCCGCGCGAGGAGTAGGGCTCGATCTTGGCGCTGTTGTTGAAGGGGGCCGCCGCGATCGCGATCGCACTCTCAGACCCCGCGTGCCCGAAGACCGCCGGGCCGACGACGTCTTCGCCGCTTGACTGCGGGTACTCGGTGGCGCTGACACCGCTCCCGTTCTGGAGGAGGATGAACTTGAGGCGCGGGCTGATGCCGGAGAAGCGGTTGATCGCCAGTTGCACCGTCTTGGCCGAGCTCGCTTCGTTTTCCCACTGCAGGATCTCGACCGGCCGCTGGGTCCCGGTCGGCCCGGCGTTGTTCGACGAGGAGGTGGCGAGAAGCTGCCCCCCGGCTGAGAGGAGGAATGCGTCGAGGTCGGTGAGGACGCCGTCCCACGGCTCAGCCCACTGTAGGTCCAGGGTCAGAACCTGCTTCGGCCCCACCGTGATCCCAAAAGTCTGATCGGTGGTGGCGCCCGGGTTGAAGTCCATGCAGTGGAAGCCGTTGAAGCCGCTTTTTTTGGCCACGGCTTCGGGACAGCCAAGCGAGTCGCGGAAGGACGGGGCTTCCCAGGAAGCGATTTCGCGGCCGCTCGAGTCGAAGAGGCTGTCGTTGCCGGCGGCGCTGAAGTAGCTGACGCCTTCGTCGCTGACGCGGTCGATCGCGACCGCGATCGGGCCGTCCTGGAAGAAGGGCTCTTCGAACCAGGAGACGTCGTCGGCGATCACCTCGGCGCCGGCACCGCCTTCGGAAACGGGTCGCGCCAGGCGTTCGATGTTCTGCGCGAACGATTCTTCGCTCTCGAAGGCGGTGGCGAAGGCGAGGTCGGCGTGAGGGGCGAGGTCGTGGACGATCTGCAGCATCGCCCGGCCCTCGTCACTCTGCCCACCGGGCCCCTCGTCGAGCACCCTGACCGGCAACTGCTGGTCGCTGCAGGATCCCGCCGGGCCCGGCAGGTCGCCGCTGAGGACATCGTCCAGGGCGTCGGTGGCAGTCGGCTCGGAGCCCAGCTTGGCGGTGTCGTAGGAGTCGGAGAGGACGCCCACAGTGACGCCGCTGCCGCGCAGTTCAAATGCCTGCCGCGCGTCGTCGACCCGCAGCTGGGCGAGGCCCTCGGAGACGGTCGCCCCGCCTTCGCAGGGGCCGGCCGGGCCGAAGACGATCGGCTCCCGCACCGGCCAGGCCGCTCTCAGCCCGGGCACGGCGGCGATCTCGGTCAGGAGCGCCGGCTCCGCCGAAACGGTCACGGTCTGAGTGAGGCGGCTGGCGCTGACGATCCGCGCCCCCGCCTCGCGCAGGCGCGGAAGGGCCGAGAGGGCGCCACGCTCGAAGCGGGCGGTGAGGAGGAGTCGGCCCCCTTGCCGGGCGAGGCTGCCGGGACCTTCCGCGGCAAACCCAAGGTGCTCGTCCTGCACGACCGCCGGTTGATCGGCGAGCGCCGGATCGGCAAGGGCCGCCAGAGGCGGCGCCAACTTCCTGCTCTCGTCTTGGGCGGGAACGGCCGCGCTAGCGGATGCTGACGCCAGCAGCACCAGGAAGAGCGCGAGCGCGAGCGCGCGCAAAGCGCGGTTGGGGCCGACGGCTACCTTCATCCTCCGTTCATTATCGGCACCGGGCACGCGTTTCTTAGTACCGCGTTTGCGTCCGTTTGGCGCTGCGACCGGGGCTGATCCTGCTACGGTCCCCTTCATTAGGGCCGGTAGATACCGGCGAAAGTTGTGCGTAGCGCTCGCAGTCGTTGCTTCATCGCATCCTCCGCGTTCGCAGCACATGAAGTGGAGGCAATGCATGCCGACTGGAACTGTCAAGTGGTTCAGCGACGACAAGGGCTACGGGTTCATCACGCCCGATGACGGCTCGAAGGACGTTTTCGTCCATCACACCGCGATCCTGGGCGAGGGCTTCAAGTCCCTGACCGAGGGCGCCAAAGTGAGCTACGAGTCCGAAGAAGGCCCGAAAGGCCCAGCCGCAGCGAGCGTTCAGCAGCAGTAGTTTCAGCTAAACGCTCTTCGCAGTTCGAAGCCCGCCGCAAGGCGGGCTTCTTCTTGCCCCCAGCGGGCCGAACGACTCCCCTACCCTCTCCCTTTCCATGAGCAAAGCCCGAGAAGACCTCAGAAACGTCGCGATCATCGCCCACGTCGACCACGGCAAGACGACCCTGGTCGACGCGATGCTGTGGCAGACCGGCACCTTCCGCAAAGGCCAGGACGTCGCCGAGCGGGTGATGGACTCGATGGACCTCGAGCGCGAGAAGGGGATCACGATCCTCGCCAAGAACACCGCGGTCAACCGCGACGGGGTCAAGTTCAACATCGTCGATACCCCCGGCCACGCCGACTTCGGCGGCGAGGTCGAGCGGGCGCTGACGATGGTCGACGGGGCGCTGCTGCTGGTCGACGCGAGCGAGGGGCCGCTGCCGCAGACCCGGTTCGTCCTCCGCAAGGCGCTCGAGCGCAAGCTGCCGATCATCCTCGTCGTCAACAAGGTCGACCGCCCGGACGCGCGGATCGCCGAGGTGGTCGACGAGGTCTACGAGCTCTTCATCGACCTCGACGCCGACTCCGAGCAGATCGACTTCCCGATCGTCTACACCAACGCTAAAGCGGGCTGGGCGGCGCTGGAGGAGGGCGTGGAGGGCACCGACCTCTCCCCCCTGCTCGACCTGATGCTGGAGAAGATCCCCGCCCCGGAGTACGACCCGGAGGCGCCGCTGCAGGCGCACGTGACCAACCTCGACGCCTCCCCCTACGTCGGGAGGCTCGCGGTCTGCCGCGTCCGCCAGGGGACGATCCGCTCCGGCCAGCAGCTCGCCTGGTGCCGCGCGGATGGCAGCGTGCAGCGGGCGGCGGTGTCGGAGCTGTACGTGACCGAAGGGCTGGAGCGCGTCACCGCGCAGGAGGCCGGGCCGGGCGAAATCATCGGCGTCGCCGGAATCGAAGAGGTGACGATCGGCGAGACCCTGGCCGATCCGGAGGACCCGCGACCGCTGCCGGTGATCACGGTCGACGAGCCTTCGCTCTCGGTAGTGGTCGGGATCAACACTTCGCCGATGGCCGGCACCCAGGGAGGCGACAAGCTGACCGCCCGTCAAATCCGCTCCCGCCTCGACGCCGAGCTCGTCGGCAACGTCTCGCTGCGGGTCAACGACACCGAGCGCCCCGACGCCTGGGAGGTCCAGGGACGCGGCGAGCTGCAGCTGGTCGTGCTGCTGGAGATCATGCGACGCGAGGGCTACGAGCTGACCGCCGGGCAGCCGCAGGTGGTGACGCGGGAGATCGAAGGACAGATCCACGAGCCGGTCGAGCGGCTGGCGATCGACGTCCCCGAGGAGCACGTCGGCGACGTCACCCAGATGCTCGCTGGCCGCAAGGGCCGGCTCGAGCAGATGGTCAACCACTCGACCGGGTGGGTGCGGATGGAGTACCTGGTCCCGGCCCGCGGCCTGATCGGCTTCCGCACCGAGTTCCTCACCGTCACCCGCGGCAGCGGCATCCTCCACCACGTCTTCGACCGTTGGGAGCCCTGGGCGGGAGAGCTGCGGACGCGCCAGACCGGCTCGCTCGTCGCCGATCGCCGCGGCCAGACCGCCGGCTACTCGCTGCAGAGCCTGCAGGACCGGGGCCGGCTCTTCGTCGGCTCCGGCGAGGACGTCTACGAAGGGATGATCGTCGGCGAGAACTCACGCTCCGACGACCTCGACGTCAACCCGACGAAGGCCAAACAGCAGACCAACATGCGCGCCGCCAGCGCCGACGTCCTCGTGCGCCTGGCGCCGCCGACGCGGCTGACGCTGGAAGGGGCCCTGGAGTTCGTGCGCGAGGACGAGTGCGTCGAAATCACCCCCGACGCCGTGCGCCTGCGCAAGGTCGAGCTCGAGAAAGTCAAGCGGCTGAAGGCAGCGAAGCGCCGCGACGCAGCACCGACGCGCTAGGCGGCATTAAAAAAAGCCGCCGGCCCGAGGACCGGCGGCTTTTCGGAGCGCTTGCGCGCTTGGAGCTAGACCGTTGCGGCGGCTTGCTCGGACTGGCTCTGCTCGGAGGCCTGGGCCTGGGCGTCCGGCGCCGGGGTGCTTTCCTGGCGCGGGAGCAGCACTTCTTTGGCGATGACGAGGCGCTGGATCTGGCTCGTCCCCTCGTAGAGCTGCATGATCTTCGCGTCGCGCATCAGTTTCTCTACCGGGTACTCCTTGATGAAGCCGTAGCCGCCGTAGACCTGGACGGCGTCGGTGGTGATCTCCATCGCCGAGTCGGCGGCGAAGCGCTTGGCCATCGAGGAGACCTTCGAGTTGCGGACGCCCTGGTCGAGCAGGAAGGCCGAGTTCCAGACCAGCAGACGGGCGGCCTCGACCTTGGTCGCCATGTCGGCGATCATGAACTGGATCGCCTGGTGCATCGCGATCGGGACGCCGAACTGGACCCTTTCTTTGGAGTAGTCCGTGGCGTACTCGAGGGCAGCGCGGCCGATGCCGACGGCCATCGCCGAGACGCCGGGACGGGTCCGGTCGAGGGTCATCATCGCCAGTTTGAAGCCCTTGTTTTCCTCGGCCAGGAGGTTCTCGGCCGGGATCTCGACTTCGTCGAAGGAGATGGTCGCGGTGTTGGACGCCCGCTGACCCATCTTGTCCTCCTTCTTGTCGACCGAGACCCCCGGGAGGTCGGCGTCGACGACGAAGGCGCTGATGCCGCGGTGCCCGGCCTCAGGATCGGTCTTGGCGAAGACGGTGAAGTAGTCGGCGTAGGTGCCGTTGGTGATGAAGCACTTGGAGCCGCTGATGACGTACTTGTCACCTTTCTTCACGGCCTTGGTCTTCATCCCGGAGACGTCGGAGCCGGCGTCGGGCTCGGTCAGGCCGAACGAGCAGAGCCTTGGGGCTTCGGTCAGCATCCCGAGGTATTTCTTCTTCGTCTCCTCGGAGCCGCCGAGGGTGATCGGCGCCGAGGCGAGGCCGTTGGCGGCCAGCGAGGTGCCGATCCCCGAGCAGCCCCAGCCGAACTCCTCCTCGATCAGGCAGCCGGAGAGGTAGTCGAGGCCGGCGCCGCCGTAGGCCTCGGGGACGTGGGTGTTCATCAACCCGACCTCCCAGGCCTTATCGATCACGTCCTGGGGCCAGGCGCCGTCCTTGTCGTACTCCCAGGCGACGTTCCGCATGTCTTTCTCGGCGAAGCTGTGTGCCAGCTCGCGCAGGTCCTTCTGCTCATCAGTGAGGGTGAAGTCGACCACCTGTCGGTGCTCCTTTTCTTCGCGGTTCCGTTGAAGTCTGCGGGAGCGCCGGCGGGGAGCCGTGCGTTCCACCGATTGACTGGTCAGTCAACCGGTCTTCAAGGTTAGCGGACGGAGGTCCTGGAATGGCCTCTTTACCCTTGTCCGATGGTGTTCCCGCTCGCTTTCTCGGCGCTGCAGAAGGGCGTCGCGCTGCTCGCCTTCAGCGGCCTGATCGCCCCCTTGATCGGCCTCGTGCTGAAGCGCGTGGGCGGAAGCTGGGAGACGATGGGCCGCGGCCCCTTCGCGATCCTCAACGAGCCTCCCCCCAAGCAAGCCGACGGCGGGCAGCCGATCGACCCCGCGGTCCAGGCCGCCGAGGTGCGGCAGATGCTCGAAGCCAAATCCGACCGCCGGCAGCAGCGCGGCGAGGCCCCGCTCGACGTCGAGGCGGAGACGGAGCGCCTGCTTGCCGCGGCCGAGCAGCCACGAGGAGAGGAGGCGATCGACGCCGAGCTGCGGGCGGAGGTGCGCCAGCTCGTGGTTGCCCGCAACGAACGCCGGATGCGGGAAGGGCTGGAGCCGCTGGACGTCGAGGCGGAGACGCAACGGCAACTGGCCGATTTCATAGGATCGAGCTGATGGCCGGACCGGAGGAGAACGTCTACGAGGTCGAGGAGATGCTCAACCAGCCGGGCACCTACTTCAACCCCCAGACCGAGGTCGTCGTGGTCGTCGACGACTCGACCTCGATCGACCAGGAGGTCTTCAACAACCTCGAGGGCTACGAAGGCGCCGAGTGGGTGCGCGTCTCCGACGACGTTCCCGTCGACGAAGAGGGCCGCGACCGCGCGCTGGAGGGCTTTGAGACCCGCAACCAGCCCGGCGCGATCGCCGCCGACGCGCTGGAAGCGAGCGACGACGACCTCGAAGAGGAAGACGAGCCGCCCGAAGCCGACCCGGATCCCGAGGAGGAGTAGGTGCTCTCCGAGGGCGACAAAGCGCCCGCCTTCACGCTGCCCGATCAGAACGGGGACAAGGTGAAGCTGTCCGACCTGAAAGGAGAGACGGTCGTCCTCTACTTCTACCCGAAGGCGAACACCTCCGGCTGCACCACCCAGGCCTGCGGCATCCGCGACCGCAAAGCCGATTACGCGGCCGCCGGGGCGACGGTGATCGGCATCTCCCCGGATGAGGTCAAGGACATCGACAGGTTCGCCGGCAAATACGACCTCGGGTTCACCCTCCTCGCCGACGCCGACCACGCGGTCGCCGAGAAGTACGGCACCTGGGTCGAGAAGTCGATGTACGGGCGCAAGTACATGGGCGTCGCCCGCGCCACCTTCATCATCGATCCGATGGGGAAGATCGCGAAGGTCTTCCCGAAGGTCCAGCCGAAAAAACACGACGACCTCGTCTTGAAGGCGCTGGACGAGCTCGCCGCTTAAGCGCTGACGGCTACGGCGACGATGAAGCTCGCGTAAAGCGCGAACCAGCCGATCACGGCTGGCAGTTTGAAGCGCCGTGCCAGGTGCAGGCTCTCGTAGGCGATCAGGCCGCCGGCGAGGCCGAGGCCGATCGAGAGGACCGCGTGCCAGTTCAGGTCCCAGTCGGTGAAGATGAGGCCGATCCCGACCGGGATCATCGACTGGAAGACCATCGCCCCGGTGATGTTGCCGAGCGCCAGCGCGTCCTTGCCTTCGCGCACCCAGAAGAAGCTGTTCACCTTCTCCGGCAGCTCGGTCGCCAGCGGCGCCAGGATCAGCGCCAGCACCAGCGCCTCGACCCCGATGTCCTCGGCGATGTGGAGCAGCTCCTCGACGAAGAGGTGGGCGCCGCCGACCATTGCCCCCAGCCCGACCAGGAGCTGGATCACGCAGAGGGCCAGGGCCGGGTCTTCACGCCGTTCGGGGCGTCGCTCGAAGATCAGCGGGTTGAGCGAGTCTTCGCTCTGCACCTCTCCCCCGCCCTTCAGCGTGAGGCGGATGTAGAAGACGTAGGCGAGGAGGAAGACGACGCCGACCGCGATCCGAACCGGCGCCGGCGGCCCCCAGGCAAGGGCGCCCGCGAGGGCGAAGAGGACGAGGAAGAAGACGAGATCGCGCTCCAGCGTCGGCCGGTGCACGTTGAGCTGGACGCCCTGGTCGCGTTTGTCGCGGTAGAGGTAGGCGAAGAGGCCGACCAGCCCCATCGCCAGGGTCGCGAGCAGGAACGGGGCGCCGACGATCGCCCCGATCGCGACGTCTTCTGACCCCTCCTTCACCCCGAGCAGGGCGACGATCGCTATCAGCGTCTCCGGCATCGCCGTCCCCACCGCGGCGAGGATGCTGCCGACGGCCCCGACCCCGACCTCGAGCCGGTGCCCGATCCACTCGACCGCGTTGGTGAAGATCAGCGCGCCCGTGAGGACGATCGCAAAGCTCACCAGAAGGAGGACCGCTTCCATCGGCGCAGCCTACTGAGCGTGGCTGGCAAGGACGCAGGGAGCGTGGCGTGCTCTGCACGCGAGCGACCGAGGACGCCGCCAGGCGCGCTCAGGCGAAGTAGAACGCCAGGCCGAGCACGAAGTACAGCGCCAGGAGCTGCACCCCCTCGAACCAGTTCGACTCGCCGTCGGAGGTGACCTGGCTGCCGGCCAGGATCGCCAGCAGGATCGCACCGAGCTCAAAGCCGTTGAAGACCAGCGCCAGCGGATATGGCCCGATGAAGAAGGAGGCGAGCACGAGGACAGGCGCGACGAAGAGGGCGATCTGAGCGCTGGAGCCGATTGCGATGTTGACCGCGAGGTCCATCTTGTCTTTCTTCGCCACCAGGACCGCCACCCAGTGCTCGGCGGCGTTGCCGACGATCGCGACGACGATCACGCCGACGAAGAACTCAGAGAGGCCGATCGTCTCGGCGGCCTCGCTGATCGAGCCGACCAGGACCTCCGACATCACGCCCACCAAAACGCCGGCGATCGCCAGCGCGATGACCGAGGTGCGGATCGACCAGCCCCACGTGTCCTCCTCCTCGTACTCGGGATTGAAGAGGGCACGGTGCGTCTTCATCGAAAAGAAGAGACCGATCACATAGGTGCCGATGAGGACGATTGCGACCGCAAGCGATAGATGCTCGACCGTGCCGCCGTAGTTGACCGACTCCGCCCCTGGGCTCGGCAACCCCTTGCCCTCGACCAGCTCGAAGATCGCCGGCATCAGCAGGGCACCCGCGGCCAGCATCAACATCGTCGTCTGGATCGCGGCGCTGGTCCGGTTGAAGACCTGTTTTTCGCGTCCGATCCCGCCGACGAGCATGGCGCCGCCGAGGACGAGCAGCATGTTGCCGAGGATCGAGCCGACGAGCGACGCCTTGACCACCTCCTGCAGGCCCGACCCGAGGGCGAAGAGGGCGATGATCAGCTCCGGCGCGTTGCCGAAGGTGACGTTCAGCAGGCCGCCGATGCCCGGCCCGGCTCGCGCCGCGAGCTCCTCCGTCGCGCGGCCCATGAGCGCCGCGGTCGGGATCACGCCGAGCGTCGACGCGAAGAACGTCGGCACCGCCCCCGCGTGGGCGAGCTCCAGGAGGATCGCGATCGGGATGAACGGGACCAGCATGTACGGCCAGCCCTCGGAGGAAAGGAGAAATCTCGGCATCGGGAGGCGGCAGGATATGGAAACCGCGCTCTATGGGTCCGGCGCCTCGCGGGCCGCGTTGGCTACCGACGGCGCCGCATAGACTGCGGCGCCCCCATGGCCCCGCGCACGATCCTCTACACCGGCAAGGGCGGCGTCGGCAAGACCTCGGTCGCCGCGGCCACCGCGCGCCGGTGCGCCGCCGCCGGCCTGCGCACGATCGTGCTCTCGACGGATCCCGCGCACAGCCTCGGCGATGCGCTGCAGATGCAGCTCGGCGCGCAGCCGACCGAGGTGGGCGACCGGCTGTGGGCGCAGCAGGTCGCCGCGCAGGACGAGCTCGAGCGCAACTGGCGCGCCGTCCAGGACTGGCTCGGCGAGATGCTCGTCGAGCGGGGCGTGGACCGGATCTCGGCCGAGGAGCTCACGGTCCCGCCGGGGCTGGACGAGCTGTTCAGCCTGCTGCAGATCAAGCGCCACCACGAGGAGGGGCGCTTCGACGTCGTGATCGTCGACTGCGCGCCGACGGGCGAGACGCTGCGCCTGCTGTCGTTCCCCGACGTCGCGCGGTGGTGGCTGCAGAAGGTGTTCCCCGCGCGCGGGGCGCTGCTCGCCGCCGCCCGCCCGATCGCCGGCGCGCTGCTCGACGTGACGCTGCCCGGCGAGGCGGTGATCGCCGACGTCGAGCGGCTCGTGCGCAACCTGATCGCGATGAACGAGATCCTCCGCGACCACGAGCGGGTCTCGGTGCGGCTCGTGATGACGCCCGACCGGCTCGTCATCGACGAGGCGCGGCGGACGTTCACGTACCTGAACCTCTACGGCTACCTGACCGACGCGGTCGTCGTGAACCGCGTGTTCCCCGAGGAGGTCGGCGCGTACTTCGGCGGCTGGCGCGAGCGCCAGCAGCGCCACCTCGCCGACGTCGAGGCGGCGTTCGCGCCGGTGCCGGTGCTGCGCGCGCCGTACTTCGAGGAGGA
This sequence comes from Solirubrobacterales bacterium, assembly GCA_045805765.1. GTDB lineage: Bacteria > Actinomycetota > Thermoleophilia > Solirubrobacterales > 70-9 > VAYN01. Next base: position 1,836 of record JBJMKN010000057.1, on the reverse strand, counting down.
GGTCGTCGGCGCGGCGATGCTCGACCGCCTCGGCGACGCGGCGTTCGGGACCGTCGAGGACGCCGCCGGGCTGCTGCACCGGCGCCTGACGCAGGAGCTCGTCGTGTCCGCCGACGGCGCCCGCCTGCGGCTCGATCTCCCGTTCGCCGACAAGGGCGACATCTCGCTGAAGAAGATCGGCCTCGAGCTCGTCGTGCGGGTCGACGGGTACAAGCGCACGCTCCTGCTGCCCCCGGCGCTCGGCGACTGGCGCCCGGCGCGGGCGGCGTTCGAGGACGGGTGCCTGGAGGTGACGTTCGATGGCCCCGCCTGACCCGGCCGACCCGCTCGGCGAGCTGCGCGAGCGGCTGCGCGCGACGCAGGAGGCGGCGGCGCGACTCGCCGGCGACGAGGCGCGCGTGCCGCCCCAGGGCTGGGCGGCGCCGCCGCGCGGCGACGGCGCGCCGGGCCTCGAGGCGGACCTCGCCGCGCTGACGGCCGCCGTCGCCGCCCTGCGCGACCTCGTGCCGCCAGAGCTCCAGCAGCAGGTCGCCGACCTGATCCGCCAGGTCCTGCTGCTCGTCCGCGCGATCCTCGACCGCTGGATCGATCGGCTCGACGGCGAGCGCGGCGCCGAGCCCGAGGTCGAGGACATCCCGATCGCCTAGCCGCCGGCGGGCGCGAGGCGCTTCGCGAGGTACGCGAGGCCGTGCGGATAGCGGTAGTCGATGCCGCCGTGCCCCGCCTCGAAGAGCTCGCACGCGACGTCGGTCACGCCGATCTCGGCCAGCGCGTCGCGGAACGCCAGCGCCCCGAGCTCGAGGAACCACTCGTCCTTCGTGCCGCCGTCGAGGTAGATCGCGCCCAGGCCACGGAGCGCGTCGGCGTACCGCGGGACCATCCGCACGGGGTCCCAGGCCAGCCAGCGCGCCCAGACGTCGTCGAGGAGCCGTCCCGTCCGCACGTCGAACGGGAGGCGGACCGTGCCGTCGTCGTCCGCCGAGAACGCGGCCGCGACGCCGTAGGTCATGACGAGGTCGCCGTCGGTCTCCTTGCTCATCGGCGCCCGGGCGGCGAAGTCCTCCCAGAAGCGCTCGTAGGAGCCGTCGTACGCGCGCAGCGCCCGGACGACCTTGCCGAAGCTCGGGACGTAGCAGAGCTCGTAGAGCGCGTCGCCCGCGTGGCTGGCCAGCCCGCCGAAGAGATCCGGGCGCAGCATCGGCGTGATCATGGCCCCGAACCCGCCGCTCGACTTGCCGGCGATCCCGCGGTGGGCGGCCGACGCGAGCGTCCGGTAGCGGGCGTCGACGAACGGCACGATCTCGTCGCAGAGGTAGGAGTGATAGCGCCCCGTGCCGGGGGAGTCGACGAACTGGCTGCCGCCGTACGCGGTCCAGGCGTCGACGAGCACGAGGACGCACGGCGGCGCCTCGCCAGAGGCGAACAGCGCGTCGGCCGCCTCGGGGAAGGTCGGGCGGAACGCCGAGCGGTTGTGCCACAGCGGCACCGCCCCCGTGTAGCCCTGGATGACGTAGATCGCCGGATAGCGCCGGCCGGCGTCCTCGTCGTAGCCCGGCGGCACGTACACCTCCAGCGGACGCTCGGCCGGATCGCCGAGCGGGTTGCCGGCGAGCAGGTCGCTCGTGAAGGCGTGGCGTTCCAGGCGGCCGGCGAGCGGATGCGGGTAGGCCATCGGGTAGGTCGACCAGCGGATGGGCGGCTCGGGCACGGGGCGCGAGGCTATCGGTCGGCGGCGGCGGTCACCGCCGCCCCGGCACGACCAGGCCCGTCTCGTACGCGAGCACCACGAGCTGGGCGCGGTCGCGCGCGCCGAGCTTCATGAACAGCCGGGCGACG
>JBJMKN010000056.1:0-32359 GCA_045805765.1 Solirubrobacterales bacterium | reverse complement strand
AGCGCACCTCTCCGAGGAGCAGCTCGAGCAGCTCGCCCGCGAGTTCGACGCGATCCGCGACCGTGTCATGAGCGAGCTCGGCGAACGCGACCGCCGCTACATCGAGAGCATGATCGAGATGCAGCGGCGCCTCGCCGTCCTCGGCCGCATCCTCCTGCTTGCTTCGCGCAACCGCACCGGCTGGTGGGCTGGGACCTCTGCGCTCTCGGCGGCGAAGATCCTCGAGAACATGGAGATCGGCCACAACGTCATGCACGGCCAGTGGGACTGGATGAACGATCCGCGCATCCACTCCTCGACCTGGGACTGGGACACCGCCTCGACCGCCGAGGCCTGGAAGCACTCCCACAACTACGTCCACCACACCTACACCAACATCCGCGGCAAGGACAAGGACCTCGGCTACGAGATCATGCGGATCGACCCGGAGCAGCGCTGGCATCCGGTCTATCTCGCGCAGCCGATCTACAACCTGATCCTGGCGGGGCTGTTCGAGTGGGGCGTCGCCCTGCACGACCTCGACTTCGAGGCGATCCGCAAGGGCCGCAAGCCGATGCCGCAGGTGAAGCGGGAGCTGAAGGGGATCGCCGGCAAGGCGAAAAACCAGATCGTCAAGGACTACATCGCCTGGCCGCTGGTCAGCGCTTTGGCCGCAGGGGCGGTCGACGCCGTTGTCGAGACGCGGCGGCAACGCAAGGAGCCGCGCGGCTTACTCGGACGGGTGAAGCGCCGGAGGGGCAGCCGTTGGACCCCCGTGGTGCAGGCCGCGCTCGAGGGTGGCGCAGGAACCTTCCGCGCGACCGCCAAGGCCGACGCGACCGCCAACCTGGTCCGCAACTTCTGGGCCTACGCGATCATCTTCTGCGGCCACTTCCCCGACCAGACCTACACCTTCTCCCAGGAGGAGGCGGAGGGCGAGAGCCGCGGCGGCTGGTACATCCGCCAGCTCACCGGCTCCGCCAACATCGAGGGCGGCCCGCTGTTCCACGTCGCCAGCGGCAACCTCAGCTACCAGGTCGAGCACCACCTCTTCCCGGACATGCCGAGCACGCGCTACGCGGAGATAGCGCCGCAGGTGAAGGACGTCTGCGAGCGCTACGGCCTCCCCTACAACTCCGGCCCCTTCAGCCAGCAGCTGGGGATGGTCCAGCGCACGATCCTCCGCCTCGCCCTCCCCGGCGGCAAGCCCCGGCCGAAGCCGGGGCCATACCGCGGGACCCGCAACGGGAACGGCTCGGCCTGACCCTCTAGCCGCCCGCGGTCGGGGCGATCGGGGTGCAGAGGAACCCGCGCGGGTGTGCGGGGTCGAGCGCGGTGAGGACGTCGGCGCCGACGATGTGGTCGTAGGGCATCGAGAGGTGGTCGCCGAGGTCGAGGATGCACTGGTTCTGGAGGAGGATGGTTTTCACGCTCGAGCCGGAGAGGAAGGCCGAGGCATAGGGGGTGACGACCTGGTCGTAGCGGGTCTGGATCACCGTGTATTCGACCCCGGGCACGGTGTCGCCGCCGCTGTTCAGTTCGGCGAGGAAGGCCGAGCCGACGATCTGCTCCTCGCAGGCCGGACAGAGGGCGCCGGTGAGCTGTTCGGCGCCGGGGAAGAAGCGGGCGAGGAGGCCGATCCCGTCGACGGTGGTGCCGTGGTTGGAGGGTGAGAGGCCGACGAGGGTGTGGACCTCGGCGGCTCCGCCGAGGAACTTGAGGTAGTACCGCGGCATCATCCCGCCCTGCGAGTGGCCGACGATGTCGACCTCGGGAGCGCCGGTGGCGGCGAGGACTTTGTCGACGAAGGCGCTCAGTTCCTGCGCCGAGTTGCGGATCTCGCCGGTGCCGTAGACCCCGATCGCGCCGCTGCCGGCGTAGGAGCCGTAGTTGAGGGCGAAGACGCAGTAGCCGTTGTTCTTCAGCAGCGGCGAGACCGCCTGCCAGCTGTTCGACATGTCGGCGAAGGTGCCGTGGACGAGGACGACGGGCCGGGGGTGGGCGGCGGTGGGTTTGCAGGCCCAGTCGTTGGCGCCGGGTGGGCTCGCGGTCGGGCTGGTGTGGGCGTAGCCGTAGACGCCGTTCCAGATCACCGGCAGGTCGGCTCGGGCGGGCGCGGCGCCCGCAAAGAGGGCGACGAGGAAGACGAGGAGGGGGAGAGCTCGGCGCATTCGATTGCTCCTTTGACTGGGTGTACCTATAAGTGTGTATCCGCTTGCGCTACTTCTAATCGCAAACTATCTTGAGCATAAGCCGGGGGCGCAGGCGGGGCAACCATTCACAAGGAGGAGTGATGAACCAGTTGATCCTTAGCCGCGCCCGTCTCGCGTGGCTCCTGCTGCCGGCGCTGATCGCGCTGGCCTTCGCCGTCACCGCCACCGCGGCGCGAGCGGCCAACTACGTCGCCCTCGGCGACTCCTACGCGGCCGGGCCGCTGATCCCCAACCCGCTGCTCCCGCTCGGCTGCCTCAAGTCGAGCAACAACTACGCGCACCTGGCGGCGCCCGGGATCGGGCTCTCCCTGCGCGACGCCACCTGCAGCGGCGCCAGGACCGTCCACATGACGGAACCGCAGGGGGTCGACCCCGACGGGCCCAACCCGCCGCAATTCAACTCCCTGAACAGCGAAACCACGGTCGTCTCCCTGACGATCGGCGGCAACGACATCGGCTTCTCGGAAGTGGCCGAAAGCTGCGTCACCGTCAACCCCTTCAGCCACCCCTGCCTCGACAAATACAACCCGGGCGGGGTCGACCAGCTGAAAGCCCGGATCGAAGCGACCGCTCCGAAAGTCGCGGCTGTCCTGCAGGGCATCCACGCTCGCTCTCCCGGGGCGAAAATCTACGTCCTCAACTACCCGGCGATCTTCCCGGAGACGGGGTTCGGCTGCTGGCCGCAGATGCCAATCGGGTTCTCGGACGTCCCCTACCTGCGCTCGACCGAGCAGCGCCTCAACAACATGCTCGCGACCCAGAGCGCAGCCAACGGCGCGACCCTCGTCAACTGGTACGGGGCCAGCATCGGCCACGACGCCTGCAAGAGCAGCTCGACCCGCTGGGTGGAGCCGCTGGTGCCGACCAACGCGGCGGCCCCGATCCATCCCAACAAAACGGGCATGGTCGGCGGCGCGAACGCGCTCCTGGCGGCGGTGAAATAACCGTCAGGCAAGCAGGTCCCGACGGTCAGAGCTCGCGCTCGTAGAAGAGCATCGAGGGGCCGTCGGGGCCGCCTTCGGCGTTGGTGAAGCCCATGCTCTCGTAGAGGGCGCGGGCGGCGGCGTCGGTCTCGCCGGTGTTGAGGTCGATGGTGTCGGCGCCCTTCTCGCGTGCGATCTCGATCGCCTGCTCGAGCAGGCGGCGGCCGATACCCCGGCCGCGCAGAGGCGGGACCACGTAGAGCTCCTGCAGGTACGCTTCCGCGCCCTCGCTCCAGAGCGCGGGGCGAAAGCGGAGCAGCGCCAACCCGTCCGGGCCTTCACCGGCAAGCAGCGCGGTCGCCTCACCGGTGCCGAGCAGGCGGCGGAGGGTGCCGGCGATCGTCTCGACCGGCGGCGTCGGTTCGTCGAACTCGCTGTTGAAATCGTGCAGCAGGCGGGCAAGGGCCTCGGCGTCATCCGCCGTCGCCTGTCGAACCTCTATCTCTCGTTCCTCCATTGCCTCATTTTCCCTCCCTCGGGGAGGCGGCACGCGGAGGCTAGAACGGCTGCGGGCTCCAGAGGGTCTCGTACAGCCCGTCGAGGGCGTCGGTGACGAGGCCGGTGTCGTCACCTACGAGGACGCCGTCGATCTTGCCGTCGAGGAGGATCGGGATCCAGTGCTCGACCTTGCCCCGGCCCCAGCCGCTCGGGTTGGCGGGCTGCTCGGCGCAGCTGTGGACGGTCCCGTCCTCGGTCACCTCCGCCCAGATCGTCTCCCCCTCCGAGCCGGCGGCGTCGTCCTCGCTGAGGACGCTCAGCTGCAGGCACTTGTTGCGGTGCTCCGGGAGCTTCACCAGCGGCAGCGCCACCCGCAGCACCGTCGCCATTTCCTCCGCCGTCATCCCTTCTTCGTCCTCGGCGACCACGTGGTGGTGGCGCCAGCGCGCGATGCCGGCGATCAGGCCCATCTTGCGCCGGGTCTTCTCGGTCAGCCCGTAGCAGCGGCGGCGGCCCGTGCCCTGCCACTCTTCGAGCAGCCCGCCGGTTTTGAAGAGGCCGGCGCGGCGGTTGACCTGATGGTAGCTGAGGCCGTGGCGGCCGCGGGCGAGGTCGGTCGGCGAACGGCCCTCGCAGCTGAGGTCCTCGACCATCCCCGCTTCCCACATGTCCGCCAGCAGGCCCAGCGAGGCCCAGGCGTGGGCGTCGATGCGGCCGTCGGGGAGGCGGGTGAGCGAGGCGTCGGCGAAGCGGTTGACGAGGGTGTAGAGCTCGGTCCCGCAGGGGTCGCTCAGCGTGTGGACGACCTTGGAGGGCACGCCTGGTTCCTCTTCGCGCTCGACGACTTCGAGTTCGGCTAGTTTGCCGGCGTAGCGGTAGATCGTCCGCGGCGCGTAGCCGGGCACCTGCTCGGTCAGGGTCTTGGTCCGCAGCGGGCCTTCGCCGAGCGCCATCAGGATCGCCCCCGTGGCCCCGGCGCTGAGCAGGCGCAGCACTTCGGCCGTGGAGGCGCCCGCTACGCAGGCGTCATCGCGCTCCGATGGCTGCAAATCGTCGATCCCCGAAAGTCCAGTCGTCATCGCCCGCCCTCCAGCGGCACGCTTCGAACACCATGACTGGTGCCGAATAGGTACCCGGAAGTCCGGGGCCTAATCTCAGAACTCGAAGGAGCGTGCCCGGCGGTGTCGCTCCACCGCCAGCTCGACGAGGCGGCCGCAGAGCTCGGGGTAGCCGGTGCCGGTCGCCTCGAACAGCTTCGCGTAGACGGAGGTGTCGGTGAAGCCGGGCATCGTGTTGATCTCGTTGACGAGGACCGAGCCGTCGGGCTCGACGAAGAAGTCGCAGCGGGCGAGGCCCGAGCAGCCGGCGAGGGCGAAGACGGAGGCCGCGAGCTCCCGCACGCGCTCGATCGCCTCCTCGCCGATCGGGGCCGGGACGCGCAGCTCCATCCCTCCCTCGGTGTACTTGGCCTCGAAGTCGTACCAGACGCCCTGGGAGACGATTTCCCCCGGCAGCGAGGCCTGCGGCTCGGCGTTGCCGAGGACCGAGCACTCGATCTCGCGCCCGCTCGCCGAGGCCTCGACGATCACCCGCGGGTCGTGGCGCAGCGCCAGCTCGACGGCGGCGTCGAGATCGTCGAGGGCCTCGACCCGGGTGATGCCGACGCTGGAGCCCATCCGCGAGGGCTTGACCCAGAGCGGCAGCCCGAGTTGCTCGCAGCGACCCCACCAATCGTTGCCTTCGACCGCGGTGAACTCGACCTGCGGCACGCCGTGCTCGGCGAAGAGCCGCTTCAGGGTCAGCTTGTCCATGCAGATCGCCGAGGCGAGCACGTCGGAGCCGACGTAGGGGACGTCGAGCCACTCGAGCAGGCCCTGGACGCTGCCGTCCTCGCCGAAGGCTCCGTGCAGAGCCGGGAAGACGGCGTCGGCGCCGAGCAGCCCGGCTCCGGGGACCAGCTCGACGGCCCCACCCTGGGCGCTCCAGTGCCCGTCGCGGGCGATCTTCACCTCGACCGCCTCGTGACCGGCCTCGCGCAGGCCGCCGGCGACCGCCTGGCCGGAGCGCAGCGAGACGTCGTGCTCGGAGGAGCGGCCGCCGGCGAGGACCGCGACCTTCATTCTTCGCCTTCTTCTTCGGGCGGTTCCGCGACCAGCTTCCCGACCGTGATCGTCACCGTCGCGCCGGGCTTCTGTTCTGAGCCCGGCGGCGGGAACTGGTCGAGCACCCGGCCGTTCTGGCTCGGGACCGTGGTTTCTTCTTCTTCGACCGTCGGCGTCAGGCCGGCGGCCCGGATCGCTTCCACCGCTTGCCGCCGTTCGGAGCCGATCACGTTCGGCACCGAGGCCTGTTCTTCTTCCTTTTCGCCCTTGGAGACGACGATCGAGACCGCCGATCCCGGTTCGACCTCGCTGCCCGCGTCGGGCGCCTGGCGGATCACCTGGCCCTTCGGCTCGGAGCTTTCTTCTTCTGAGATCGAGGCTTCGAGGCCGCGGCTGCGCAGCCGCTGCACCGCGACTTCGCGCTGCGCTCCGACCAGGACCGGCACCTTGGTCAGCTTCGGCCCCCGGGAGACGAAGAGGGTGACAGTCGAGCCGTTGGTCGCGGTGCTGCCGCCGCCGGGCTCACTGTTGATCACCTCGCCCGCTTCGACAGAAGCCGAGTTGACGCGCTCGACCGCGACCTCGAAGCCCGCCGCTTCCAGCTTCCGCGTCGCCTCCTCCTCGCTGGCGCCGGCGACCGAGGGGACCTTGCCGCTGCCGGGCCCGGAGCTGACCGTCAGGGTCACGTCCGGCTTCGAGCAGAAAAAGGTGAGGAAGGCGCAGTCGAGCGAGGCCTCGGGGGGCGAGGCGGGCGGGTCCTGCTCCAGCACTTCGTTGGCCGGCGCGTCGCGCTGCACCCGGATCACTTCGCCGACCGTGAAGCCCTTCTGCTCGAGCAGGGTGATCGCGACGTTGAGCTGGTTGCCGGTGACGCCGGGGACCTTGGTCGAGGTGTCGCGGGTGAGGGCGAGGCCGACGAGGATCCCGATCAGGATCGCGCCGACGAGGAGGGCCCAGAGCCACCAGTTGCGCCGGCGCTCGTCCTCCAGCTCCTCCTCCGGGGCGGCGACGATCGGCGGCGCGGCCGCGAAGGCCGCCGTCTGCCCGGCGACGCCGGGGTCTTTCAGCGCCGCGTCGAGGGCGGCGATGAAGGCGTCGGCGCTCTGGAAGCGCTGCCCCGGCTCCTTCTCCAGCGCCCGCATCACCACCGCGTCGAGCGCGGGCGAGACCGCGGGGTTGATAGAGCTCGGCCGCTGCGGCGTCTCGGCCACCTGTTTCATCGCGATCGCGACGGCGCTTTCGCCCTCGAAGGGGACCCGCCGCGTCAGCGCCTCGTAGAGGATCACCCCGATCGAGTAGAGGTCGGAGACGGGAGTGACTTCGAAGCCCTGCGCCTGCTCGGGCGAGAGGTACTGCGGGGTCCCCATCACCGAGCCGGTCTGGGTGATCTCCGAGACGCCAGCGCGAGCGATCCCGAAGTCGGTGACGACCGCCTTGCCCTCTTCGTCGACGATCACGTTCTGCGGCTTCAGGTCGCGGTGGACGATCCCGTTGCGGTGGGCGAAGCGCGCCCCCTCCAGCACCTGGCGGACCAGCGCCACCGCCTGGTCGGGAGCGAGGCCGCGGTCGATCAGCTCTTTCAGCGTCGGCCCCTGCACGTAGCGCATCGCGATGTAGTTGACGTCGCCGTCGGAGCCGCGGTCGAAGACGGCGACGATGTTCGGGTGCTGGAGGCCGGCGGCGTGCTCGGCCTCGCGCTGGAAACGGCCGACGAACTCCTGGTCCTGGAGGAAGCGGCGGTGCAGGACCTTCAGCGCCACCTGCCGCTGCAGGTGGGTGTCCTCGGCCAGCCAGACGTCGGCCATGCCGCCGCTGCCGATCCGGCGCACCACCCGGTAGCGGTTGTCGACGATGCTTCCCTCGGCCACCTCAGCCACGCGCCACCATCCTCCTCATTCGCTTCCGTTCAGGATCGCTTCCGCGACGTCGCGGAAGATCGGGGCAGCGACGTCGCCGCCGAATTCCGGGGTGCACTCGACCGAGACCGCGATCGCGATCTGCGGGTCGTCCGCCGGCGCGAAGCCGATGAACCAAGCTTGGTTTTCGTCGGCGCCGCCGCCGCAGGCCTTGTTGCCCGGGGTTTCCGCCGTTCCCGTCTTGCCGGCGACAGGGACGCCGGAAATCGCCGCGTTGGTGCCGGTGCCTTCGTTGACCACGCCTTCCATCGCCGTCGTCAGCTCCGCCGCGGTCTCCTCGCTGACAGCCTCGCTGTAGACCGAGGGATCCACCGTGTCGGTGACGCGGCCGTCGGGGTCGACCACCCGCTTCCAGATCTGCGGCTTCATCAGCTTGCCGGCGTTGGCGACCGCGGCCGCCACCTGCGCCATCTGCAGCGGCGTCGCCAGCAGTCGCTCCTGGCCGATCGCGAGGCGGGCGAGGTCGACTGGGTCGGCGGCGGTGAGAACCTCGCCCTTTTCGAGATCCCATACCCCGCTCTCTTCCACCTCGTCTTCCGGGAGGTCGATCGCCGGAGTGGCGTTGAACCCGAACCGTTCCATGTACTTGAACAGGGTGTCGTTGCCGAGCTGCTGGCCGAGCTGGCCGAACCAGGTGTTGACCGAGTTGGTCAGGGCGGTGTCGAGGGTGGCGCCGAAGAAGTCCTGGTTGAAGTCGTTCTGCAGCGGCGTCCCTTCGACTTCGAGGGTGCCAGGCGCGTCGATCGCCGTTTCCGGGGTGATCGCGCCGCTGTCGAGGCCGGCTGCCGCGGTCACCACCTTGAAGGTCGAGCCCGGGGGATAGAGGCCCTGGGTCGCCCGATTGACCAGCGGCCTTTCGATCTCGTCGGCGTTCCACTTTTCGAAGTCGTAGGGGACGCGGTTGGGGTCATACGGCGCGTTGGAGGCCATCACTTTGACGGCGCCGGTACTGGGCTCCAGCGCGACGACGGCGCCGTAGCCAGCTTCCTGCAGCTCGGCCAGGGCCAGCCTCTGCGCTTCGGCATCGATGCTGGTGACGATGTCGTTGCCTTCCTGGGCGTGGCCGAGCAGCTCGTCGGCGATCGAGCTGAATTCCGAGCCTTCGCCGATCAGTTCCTCGTTGTGGAACTGCTCGAACTCGCTGTCGCCGAACTGGACGAAGCTGTAGCCGATCGGGTGCCCGAAGAGGGATCCTTCGGGATAGCGCCGCACGTAGCGCTTCGCGGCTCCCCTCCCCTTGGCGACCGACTTCGCGATCACGGTCCCGTCGGCGGCGAGGATGCGGCCGCGGGGGATCTGCTGCTGCTCGAGCAGCGGTCGCTTGTTCGCGTTTTTTTCCTTCAGCGCCTCGGCGTCGAAGACCGACCAGTAGGACGTGAAGCCGATCAGGACCCCGAAGAGGACCATCACGAAGGCGAACAGCTTGACGATCTGCCGGTTCACGCCGTCGCCCCCAACGCCGCCATCCGGCCCGCCGGCTCTGCGGCCTCACGCCGAGCCCGGTCGGAGATCAGCAGCAGCAGCGCCAGCAGGACGAAGTTGGCGACGATCGAGCTGCCGCCGTAGCTGATGAAGGGCAGGGTGACGCCGGTCAGCGGGATCACCCGGGTGACGCCGCCGATGATCACGAAGGCCTGAATCGCGAAGACCGCGGTCAGCCCCGTCGCCAGCAGCTTCGAGAAGCCGTCGCCGGCGAGCAGCGCGACCTTGAAGCCGCGGGCGGCGATCAGCATGTAGACGAGGACGACGCCGACGGCGCCGAAGAGGCCGACCTCGTTGACGATCAGGGCGTAGATCATGTCCGTCTGCGCCGCCGGCAGCAGGGGGCTGTCGGTCCCCGGCACCGTGATCAGCGCCTGGCCGAAGCCTTTGCCGAAGAGGCCGCCGTCGGCCTGGGCGAAGATCGAGTTGAGGACCTGGTAGCCGCTGCCCTGCGGGTCCTCGTAGGGGTGGAGCCAGATGTCAACCCGCTCGTGGACGTGGGGCACCGTGCTGGCGAAGAACCAGGCGCCGAGGAGGAACATCGCCATCCCGATGACGACGAAGGAGAAGCGCCCCGTCGCCACGTAGAGCAAGGCGAGGAAGGCGGCGAAGAACATCAGCGAGCTGCCGAGGTCGCGGATGAACACGAGCATGAACATCGAGGCGCCCCAGACCACGAGCATCGGCCCGAAGTGCTTCAGCGGCGGCAGCGTCACGCCGAGCACGCGGCGGGCGCCGACGATCAGGACCTCGCGGTGCTCGCGCAGATAGCTGGCGAGGAAGACGACGATCGCGATCTTGGTGAACTCGGCCGGCTGGAAGGCGAGCGGGCCGATCTTGACCCCGAGGTAGGCGCCGTTGACCTGCTGGCCGATCCCCGGCAGCCGCGGCGCCAGGAGGACGAGGAGGCCGCCGATCGCGATCGTGTACCGGTAGCGCTCGAGCACCTCGTAGTCGCGCAGGAACTGGATCGTCAGCGCGAAGAGGACGAGGCCGAGGACGAACCAGTTGGCCTGGTCGCGGGCGAGACCCTCGTCGATCCGGTAGATCATCACCAGCCCGAAGGCGGTCAGCGTCGCCATCAGCGGGAACAGGTAGGGGTCGGCGTTCGGCAGGCGGATCCGCAGGTAGACGTGGGTGGCGATGCAGATCGCCAGGAAGTAGGCCCCGTAGATGAGGCTGAGGTTGCCGAGCTGTTCGTTCTCCTGCGAGAAGACGGCGGCGAAGCCGGCGGTGAGCAGGGCGGCGACGGGAACCAGGGCAAGGAGCTCCCGGTTCCTGGCCGACGTCAACGAAGCCCCTCGTTCTTTTCGATGTCTTCGATCAGGGAGACGGCGTCGTCGCGCGAGCGCAGCTTGTGCCCGGTGACCGCGTCCTGGCGGCGGGCCGGGAGGGAGCCGGTCTGGATCGGGCTGGCGTAGCGCTCGGAATAGAGCTGAATCCCGAACGGCAGCTCGTAGGGGGCGCCGCGGTAGAGAGCGACCCGGCCGGATTCGTCGGTGCCGAGGAACCAGATCTGGCGGTTGCCGTACCAGGCGCCGAAGGCGACGGCGGCGAGGACGAGGATGACGGCGAGCACCTTCAGGGCCCGGCGCAGGCCGCGCCGGCGGGGCTGCGGCCCGACTTCCTCGCGGCGCTTGCGCGCGGCCTCGGCGGCGGCGCGACGGCGGACCTCGGTCGCGGTCAGCCCCGCCTCCTCGGCGCTGGAGCCGATCAGGGTCGCGCCCTCGTCGGGCCGCGCCCCGGGGTTGGCGGCGTCGGGGGCGGCCGGGTCGGCGAGGCGGAAGCTGACGACCGTGATGTTGTCCCTCCCGCCAGCGCGGTTGGCTTCGTCGACCAGGGCGCGCACCGCCGCCTCCAGCGAGGTGGCGCGGGTGAGGAGGCGGGCGATCTGCTCGTCGTCGAGCATCGTCGTCAGCCCGTCGGAGCAGATCAGGAAGACGTCGCCGTCCTGGGCCGGAACGGTCTGGACGTCGACCTGGACCTCCGGTTCGGGGCCCAGCGCGCGGGTGATGATCGAGCGCTGCGGGTGGTCCTCGGCCTGGGCGTCCGTGAGCTGGCCCTTGCGCCGCATCTCCTCGACCAGCGAATGGTCGCGGGTCAGCTGCTCGAGCTTGCCGCCGCGGAGCCGGTAGGCGCGGCTGTCGCCGACGTGGCCGATCGCAACCGTTTCGCCCTCGAGGTCGACGATCGCGGCGGTGGTCGTCGTCCCCATCCCGGCCAGGCTCGGGTCCTTGCGGGCCAGCTCGTGGATCGTCCGGTTGGCGCCCTCGATCGTCTCCTCCAGGATCCGCTCGGGCGGCGCCGCCGCCAGCTCGCCGGCAAACGACTCGGCCGCCGCCTTCGAGGCGACCTCACCGGCCTGGGCGCCGCCCATCCCGTCGGCGACGACGAAGAGCGGCGCGGCGACGTAGAGGGAGTCCTCGTTGGCGTTGCGCTGGCGGCCGGTGTCCGTCCGCACGGCTTCCTCGGCGATCCGCAGCGCCACCTCAGCCCACCTCGAGCCTGAAGATCGTGTCGCCGATCTGAACCGTGTCGCCGTCGATCGCCTCCGCCTCCCCCTGCAGGGTGGCGCCGTTCAGCAGCGTGCCGTTGGTCGAGCTCATGTCCTCTACGAAGAACCGCCCTTCGCGCGAGAAGACGCGGGCGTGGATGCTGGAGGCGTAGCGGTCGTCGATCCGCACGTCGGCCTCCTTCGAGCGCCCGATCGAAAGGCCGCTGATCAGGTCGAAGCGCTGGTTGCGCTCGAGGCCGCCGCCGCGCTCGGCGATCAGCCAGCCGTCGGGCCCGCGCGGCGCCTCGGCGAAGGCCGGCGCCCCGTGGAAGCCGGTCGCATCTGGAGCCGGCGCGAGGGTGCGGCGCAGGTCCTTGAGGGCGCTGCGCGCGATCACGAGCACGAACAGGTAGAGGACGGCGAGGAAGCCGAACTTGAGGGCTACAGATATGGGGTCGTAGTCCACGCCTTGCGCACCTTAATGAGGGCGGCAGCCGCCGCTACTGCTCGATGTCGAAGCTGAACGTCGTAGTGCCGACGGTGACCTGGTCACCGGGGCTGAGCCGGGTAGACGGGACGCGGCGGCCGTTGACCTTGATCCCGTTGGTGGAGCCGAGGTCGACGATCTGCCAGTCGCCGTTGTCGGCGCGCCGCAGCTCGGCGTGGCGGCGCGAGACGTTGGGGTCGGAGAGCACGCACTCGACCGACTTCGAGCGCCCGATCGTCGCCCGCGGCCCGTCGAGGACGTAGCGGCGGTCGCCGAGCGAGATCACCGCGCGGGTGGAGACGAGGGCGCCGACCGCCTGCTCGGGCCGCTTCGGGCGGCTGCGGTCGCGCTCGCGGACAGCGGAGTAGACCATCGTGTGGCCCTCTTCGCCCTGTTCGGGCGCCTGCCCCTCGTGCGCCGGCGGCTTCACCAGCCGCGCCTGGATCCCGAACTCGCCGAGCCGCAGCCGCTCGTCGGTCGAGAAGTCGACCTGGGGCCGGGTCAGGAGGTCGTAGCCGCGGCGGCGCGCGTGCTCCAGCAGGTAGCCGGAGAGCTCCTGCTCGAGCGAGCGCTCGTAGCCTTCGAGCTTGCTCCGGTCCTGGCGCGAGAGGAAGACCGTGTACTCGTTGGGGACGTAGACGCGCTGGACCGAGGCGGTCTTGTGAGCGTCCATTTCCTTCGCCAGCTTGCGGGCGAGTTCGACCGGCTGCACCTCCGAGCTGAAGGCACGGCTGAACACCCCCTCGACGAGGCCTTCGAACATCGACTCCAGTCGACTTAGCGCGCCGATGGCGAAATCCTAGGGAAGGCTCGGCCGGGGGCGGTGCTCAAGGGAGCGCCGCGCCGTGGAGGGCGAGGAAGCCGCCGACCGCCACCGCGGCCGCGAGGGCGCCGACCCGGGTGACGACGCCATGGCCGGGGGCGCCGGGCAGGTGGTCGCTGAGGTGGTCGAGCGAGTCCTCGATCGCCGTCCCCAGCTCCTCCAGCGACGGGCGGTGGTTGGGGCGCGGCGAGAGGCAGGCGTCGACTGTGTCCGCCAGCTCGCGCGGGAGGTCCGGGCGAAGCCGCCGCAGCGGGCGGGTGCGGCCGCCGATCGCCCGCGCGGTCGCCGCCGGCGTCGCGCGGCGGTGCGGGTTCTCGCCGCTCCAGCACTCGTAAAGAGTGAGGGCGAGCGAGTAGACGTCGGCCTCGGGGCCGGCCGGCCTGCCCTCCGCCTGCTCGGGGGACATGTAGGCGAGCGTGCCGACGACGTCGCCGGCGGCGGTCAGGGCGGCGCCGTCGGCGAGGTGGGCGACGCCGAAGTCCATCAGCTTGGCCCGCACCTCGTCGTCCCCGAGCACCTGAACGTTCTGGGGCTTGATGTCGCGGTGGACGACGCCGCGGGAGTGGGCGTGGTCGAGGGCCTCGCAGAGGTCGGCGCCGACCTCCCCGATCTCGCGGTCGGAGAGCTCGCCGGCGTTGGAGAGGCGGGCCAGGGTCGAGCCCTCGACCAGCTCGGTGACGAGCAGGGCGTTGCCGTCCTCCTCGCCCATCTCATAGAGGGTGACGATGCCGGGGTGGTTCAGCCGCGCGGCGGCCTGGGCCTCGCGCAGCACCCGCCGTCCGGCCTCCCCCCGCTGCTCGATCGCCTTGACGGCGACGGGCCGCTCGAGGCGGCCATCCCAGGCCTCGTAGACCACGCCGAAGCCACCGCTACCGATGCGGCGCTCGATCAAGAAGCGGTTGAGCACGAGCGAGCCGACCATGGGCTCTCTCCCACTTCGCCGGTCAAGGGCCTCTTCCTGCCGGCCCTGCGGCTGGGAAAAAGGTGCCGTTTGCTGCGTCTCCTAACTCCGCAGCCGCTTCAGAAGTCATACTTCCGGCCCCGTGGAGGACTTCACCTCACGACGCTCGCCCCGGCGCGAGCGACCCAGCCGCCGCCCCGAACGCCAGCAGATCATGCTGCGGCGGGCGCTTGCCCTCGGCGGCGGGCTCCTCCTCCTGATCCTGATCGTGCTCGGGATCAAGGGCTGCCTCGACGCCCGCGCCAACCGCGAGCTCAGCGACTACGCCCGCAACGTCACCCAGATCGTCGAAGAGACCGAACAGACCAGCAAATCCTTCTTCGAACGGCTCGAGGACCCCGGCAACCTCTCGGTGACCGAGTTCGTCGACCAGGTCAACGCCGACCGCAGCGCCGTCGACACCTACGCGGCGCGGATCGATGAGCTCGGCACCCCCGGCGACATGTCGCGCGCCCAGTCGAACCTGGAGCTGGCCTACGAGCTGCGCGCCAGCGCGATGGATCAGATCGCCGAAAAGACCGACGACGCTCTCGGCGACGCCGGCGCAGACAAGGCGATGGAAGCGATCGCCAAGCAGATGCAGAAGCTGCTCGCCTCCGACGTGATCTACGAACAGGTGGTGCGGCCGGAAGTCGACGGCGTCCTCGCCGACAACGGGATCTCCGACTCAGACCTGCCGAAGAGCACCTTCCTGCCGGACGAGAAATGGCTCGAAGAGGGCACCGTCAGCGACGCGCTCGGCGCGGTCAGCGGCAGCAGCGGCGGCGAAGCCTCCGGGGCACATGGCACCGAAATCGGCGGCGTCACCGCCAACGGGACCGAACTGGTCGAAGGGGCGCCGGCGACGATCTCCGGAGAAGAAGGCGTGGTGATCGAAGTCGCCGTGCTGAACCCGCTGGAATCGACGGAGAACGGGGTCAACGTCGCGGTGACCTATGAAGGCAACACGGTCAAGGGCGAAATCAGCGAACTCCCGGCCGGCGAAACCGGCACGGCGGAAATTCCCCTGACGCCGCCCCCGAGCGGCGAAGTGACGCTCGAAGTCGAAGTCGAACCGGTGCCCGGCGAGGAAGTCGTCGAAAACAACGAAGCGACCTACACGCTGCTGATCGAATAGGTCAAGGTGTGGCAATGAGGATCGCCTACCTGGGGCCCGCCGGCACCTTCACCGAGGACGCCCTCACCGAGGCGCTTCCCGCCGGCTCCTACGAGCCGCTGCGGACGGCGACGATCCAGGACGCGATCCTCGCGGTCGAGCGCGGCGAGGCCGGCCGGGCGCTGGTCCCGATCGAGAACTCGCTCGAGGGCTCTGTCCGCCCCACCCTCGACACGCTCGTCTTCGAGGCGAAGGAGGTGGCGATCGTCGGCGAGCACGACTACCGGGTCAGGGTCCACCTGATCGCCCGCCCGGGCATCGGGGTCGGCGACGTCGAGGCGGTCCTCTCGCACCCGCAACCGCTGGCCCAGTGCCGGCGCTTCCTGCGCGAGCGCCTCGGCGAGGTCGAACAGCGCAGCGTCAGCAGCACCGCGGCGGCGGTGCGGATGGTGAGCGAGTCCTCGCGGCCCTGGGCGGCGCTCGGGGCGCGGGCGGCGGCGGCGCTGTACGACTGCGAGCTGCTGGTCGAGGGGGTCGAGGACCAGGACGACAACGTCACCCGCTTCGTCTGGATCGCCCCGCAAGGTGCCGAGCGTGTGACCGGCACGGACGGGGCAGGATGGAAGACGTCCCTCGTCTTCTCCGAGGTCGGCGCCGACCATCCCGGCGCCCTCGTCGATTGCCTGCGCGAGTTCTCCGACCGCGGCATCAACCTGACGCGGATCGAGTCGCGGCCGCTGCGCCAGGGCCTGGGGCGCTACATGTTCTTCTGCGACCTCGAGGGCCGGGAGAGCGATCCCGCGGCCGCCGAGGCGATCGCGGCGCTGCGGACGAAGGCCGCCTCGGTGCGGATCTTGGGCTCCTATCCCGTCGGCTGAGCGGCCAGGAAAACACCTTCGCAATCGGGAGGGGCGCGGAGGTGCCTACAATTCCCGGGCAGTATGGCCAGGGTGCTGGTACTGAACGCGACGTATGAGCCGATCAACGTCTGCACGTTGAGACGCGCCGCTGTCCTGCTCCTGAAGGAAAAGGCCGAACTGCTCGAGCAGCGGGCCGGGGCGGCACTGCATTCCGAGCACATGACGATGGAGCGGCCCGACGTGATCCGGCTCGTCAACTACGTGCGGATCCCCCGCGAGGCGCACCGCCGCAAGATCACCCGCCGCGCCGTCCTCGCCCGCGACGACTGGACCTGCCAGTACTGCGGCTCGACCAAAGCCGGCCTCACCGTCGACCACGTCATCCCCCGCTCCCGCGGCGGCCTCTCGGTCTGGGAGAACATCGTCGCCGCCTGCCCGCCCTGCAACCGCCGCAAGGGCAATCGCCTCCCCCGCGAGATCCACATGCACCCGGCAAAGGCCCCGAAGGCGCCGCCGCCGACCGTCTTCATCCAGGTCGCCAGCCCGAAGATCCCCGCCGCCTGGCAGCAGTACCTGCCGCAGGCGGCCTAGCTGCCGTCGCCGGTACTCCCAGCGTTCCTGACCGCACAAGTAGACTGCGGCCAATGATCGTGCGGGCCGGCGGGGCTCAGCGAGCGCCGGTTCTGGCGGGGCTCATCGTCTTCTTTGTTGTGTCTGCCCTCGGCGGCGGCACGGCGACTGCCGCCGGAGCCTGGATGGAGGGCTCCCCGGCCGCTGCGGCGGGGGCCTTCTGGACTCCGGCACGGATGCGGGCGGCGAAGCCGCTCGAGGTGACCCAGCCGCGGGGCCCGCGGGGTGTGGCACGGCTCGCCGACGGGGGTGGCAAGCCCGTTCGGGTGCAGGCGCAGGCGGCGCGGCCGGTTGAGTTCGGCTCCGACTTCCTCGAAGTGGCCGACCCGACCGCGGCGGGCTTCCGGGTCCACGGCGTCCTCCTCGTTGACCTCGGCTTCTTCGGCTACGGGCGCTGCTCGGGGACCGCGATCCGCTCTCCCAACCGCAGCGTCGTCTTCACCGCCGCCCACTGCCTCAACAGCGGCGGCCCCCGCGGCCGCTGGTTCCGCGCCAGGGCCGCGTTTGTGCCGGCATACCGTTTCGGCCAGCGGCCCTTCGGGCTCTTCCCGGTGCGGTGGATCGACACGACCAAGCAGTGGCGCTCCAGCGGCAGCGAGAACTTCGACGTGGGCGCGCTGGTGGTCGGGCCGAACGAGCGCGGCGAATCGCTGACGGAGGCGGTTGGCGGAGCCGGAATCGCCTGGAACCTGAAGCCGAGGCAGACCTTCGACATCCACGGCTATCCGGCCGAACCCCCCTTCGACGGCGAAACCCAGCGCATCTGCCCCGCGACCCCGTTCCTCGGGCACGACCCCGGCTCCTTCGTCGCGCCGGGGCCGCTCAACCTCGCCGTCACCTGCGAACTCAACGGCGGCGCCTCCGGGGGCGGCTGGATGATCGAAGGCGGGGCGACCCTCAACGGCGTCACCGACTACGGCTACTTCGACAGGGCCTCGCCCGCCTACGGCTCCTACTTCGGAAAGGAAGTCGCCCGCCTCTACGGTCGGGCGGCGGCGGTGCGATGAGGCGCGCCGCCTTCCTGCTCGCAGTCCTGGCGCTGCTCGCGGCCGCCCCTGGCGCCGCGACCTCGGCGGCGCGGCCGCTCCTGCCGCCGCTGCCGCAAAGCCGCCTTCTCGAGCGGGGGCTGCAGCTGACCGACCACGGCGGGCCGGTGCGGCCGGCTCCGCTCTTTCGCTCCGGCTTCACCGCCGAGGCGGACGGCTACGAAGTCGGCGTCAGCACCTACGGCGGCGCCGTCTACCTCGAGGTCTGGCGCAGTGGCAAGCTGCAGCGGTCCATGAGCGCCTACCTGGCGCGTGGAGTGGCGAAGCCGGAGCACATACGAGCCGCCTTCGGCAGCTTCGGCAGGGTCTCGATGCGCTTTCGCCAATCCCGCAATCGAGCCAGCGGGAAGAGCTGCCGCTTCGGCCGGCTGGTCAGCAAGCGGCGCGGCGTCTTCGTCGGCAGCCTCAGGTTCCGGGGCGAGGGCGGATACGTCTCCGTCCGCCTCCACCGCGCCAAGGGGGTGATCGTCAGGGTCGGCAAACGCTGCCGCGTCCACCGCCGCCGCGAGTTCGACCCCGCCGAGCTCGACTTCCTCTTCACCAAGCCGGAGGCGACGATGCTCGCCATCTCCCGCGAGGGCGTCGACTCCACCGCCCTCCTCGCGATCGCCGCGAGGAGGCACAGCGCCTTCTTCGCCATCCACGAAGAAAGCAGGCCGAAGCTGGGGATCATCCGCCTCGCCATCGTCCGGGGGCCGGGCAAGCTCCAGGTCAACGATGCCCTCACCTCCGGCACCCTCATCCCGCCAGGCCCCTTCCACGGCAGCGGCCGCTACCGCGCCTTCCCCGACGGCACCCAAACCTGGTCGGGCGCCCTCAGCGTCAACTTCCCGGGCGCGCCGCGCTTTCCGCTGACGGGCCCGAGCTTCGAAGCGCTGCTCGAAGTTCCCTTCTAGTTCGAGTCGCCAGCGCCGTCGGTCGACGCTTCGGCCAGCTGCTCCTGGCCCGCCTCCTCGGCGGAGGGCGGTGCGGCCTCGTCCTCCTCGGACTCGACCACGAGGGCGACGGCGCTGACGCGGTCGTCGTCCTTGATGTTCATCACCTTCACGCCCTGAGTGGAACGGCCCATCTGCGAGATGCCGCTGACCGAGGTCCGCTGGACCATCCCGTTCTGGGAGATGAAGAGGAGGTCCTGGTGTTCGCCGACGATCAGGGCGCCGGTGAGGCCGCCCTTCTTCTCGGTCAGCTTGATCGTAAGGACGCCTTTGGTGCCGCGGCCCTTGACGGGGTATTCGGAGACCGGAGTCCGCTTGCCGTAGCCGTTCTCGGTGACGACGAAGAGTTCGGTGTCGTTGCGAGCGATGTCCATCGCCAGCACCCGGTTGTCTTTGCCGGCGACGTTCATCCCTTTGACCCCGCTGGTGTCGCGGCCCATCGTCCGCACCAGCTTCTCCGAGAAGCGCGAGGCGTGGCCGGAGTGGGAGACCATGAGGATGTCGTCTTCGCCCGAGGTCAGCCGCACCTGCACCAGCTCGTCGCCGTCGCGGACCTTGATCGCGATGATCCCGTCGGCGCGGATCGGCGTGTTGTAGGCGAGGAACTCGGTTTTCTTCACCAGCCCCTTCGCGGTGGCGAAGGCGAGGTACTTGTTCTCCTTGAAGTCCCGGGTCGGGATCACCGCCATCACCTTCTCCCCTTCGCGCAGGGGCAGGAGGTTGTTCAGGGAGCTGCCTTTGGCGTTCCGCGACCCCTCAGGCAGCTCGTAGACCTTGAGCCGGTAGACCTTGCCGCGGTTGGTGAAGAAGAGCAGGAAGTCGTGGGTCGAGGAGATGTGGAGGTGGGCGATGTAGTCGTCGTCTTTGAGGTTCATCCCCATTACGCCGACGCCGCCGCGGCGCTGCTGGCGGTAGGTGGCCAGCGGCAGGCGCTTGACGTAGCCCGACGCGGTCAGCGAGATCACCATCTGCTGGTCGGCGATCATGTCCTCGATGCCGACGTCGCCCTCGAAGTGGGCTAGTTCGGTGCGGCGTTCGTCGCCATAGGCCTCGACGATTTCGGCCAGCTCGTCCTTGACCAGCCCCATCACCCTGGCTTCGTCGCCGAGGATCGCCCGCAGCTCGCCGATCCGCTCCATCAGGTCGGCGTGCTCGGCGCGGACTTTGTCGGCCTCCAGGGCGGTCAGGCGCTGCAGGCGCATGTCGAGGATCGCCTGCGCCTGCTCGCGCGAGAGCTCGAACTGCTCGATCAGGCCGTCGCGGGCGGCGTCGGGGTCGCTCGAAGCGCGGATCAGTTTGATCACCGCGTCGAGGTTGTCGAGCGCCACCAGCAGGCCCTCGAGGATGTGGGCGCGCGCCTCTGCCCGGCGCAGTTCGAACTGGGTGCGGCGGGTGACGACCTCGCGCTGGTGGTCAACGTAGTGCTCGATCAGCTCGAGCAGGCTCAGCGTCCGCGGCACGCCGTCGACGAGCGCCACCATGTTGGCGCCGAAGGTCGACTGCATCGGGGTTTTTTTGTAGAGGTTGTTGAGGACGACCTTGGCCGGTGGGCCGCCGCGTTTGAGCTCGATCACGAGCCGCATCCCGGAGCGTTCGTCGCTCTCGTCGCGGAGGTCGGAGATGCCCTCCAATTTCTTGTCCCGGGCGAGGTCGGCGATCTTCGTGATCAGCCCGCCTTCGCCGCCCTTCTTGACCATGAACGGGAGCTCGGTGACGATGATTGCCTCCTTGCCTCCCTTCAGCGGCTCGACGTGGGCGCGGGCGCGGACCTTGATGCTGCCGCGGCCGGATGCGTAGGCGTCGCGGATCCCCTCGCGGCTCATCAGCCCGCCGCCGGGGAAGTCAGGGCCTTTGATGTGCTCCAGCAACCCGGCCAGATCGATCGCCGGGTTGTCGATGTAGGCGGAGACGGCGGAGGCCACCTCGCGCAGGTTGTGCGGTGGGATGTTCGTCGCCATCCCGACCGCGATCCCGGAGGTGCCGTTGACCAGGAGGTTGGGGAACCGCGCCGGCAGGACCTGGGGCTCCTGGGTCGATTCGTCGTAGTTGGGGCCGAAGTCGACCGTGTCGGCGTCGATGTCCCGCAACAGCTCGGTGGCGAGGCGGCCGAGCCGGGCCTCCGTGTACCGCATCGCTGCCGCCGGGTCGTCGTCGATCGAGCCGAAGTTGCCCTGGCCGTCGACGAGCAGGTAGCGCAGGGAGAAGTCCTGCGCCATCCGCACCAAGGTGTCGTAGATGGCCGAGTCGCCGTGCGGGTGGTATTTGCCCATCACCTCGCCGACGATGAAGGCGCACTTGCGGTAGGGCCGGGTCGGCTGCAGGCCGATGTCGTGCATCGCGTAGAGCACGCGGCGGTGTACCGGCTTGAGGCCGTCGCGCACGTCCGGCAGTGCCCGGCCGACGATCACGCTCATCGCGTAATCGAGATACGAAGAACGCATCTCCTGCTCGAGCCCGCGGTCCTCGATGTTCCCCGTCAGGGCGTCCAGAGCCATCAGCTCATCTCCTTCTCGCACTCGGGGGCGCGTCTACACATCAAGGAACTTGACCTCTTTCGCATGTGCCTCGATGAACTCTCGTCGTGGTGCGACCTGGTCTCCCATCAGCATCGAGAAGATCGTGTCGGCGGCGGTCGCGTCTTCGAGCGTGACCCGGGCCAGCGTCCGCGAGGCTGGGTCCATCGTCGTCTCGCGCAGCTGCTTCGCGTTCATCTCGCCCAGGCCCTTGAACCGGGTCAGCTGGACGCCCTGCCGAGCCAACTCGAGCACCGCCCCGCGCAGGGCCTCGAAGGAGAGGGCGGCGTTGCGTTTCTCCCCCCGCCTGACTTCGAAGGGCGGGCGGCCGACCTGTTTCAGCAGGGCCGCGTGGACCTCGGCGAACTTGCGGTAGTCGTGGTGGGCGAAGAGAGCGGCGGGCAGGCGGTGGGTCCGCGCCAGCCCGCTCTTGCGCTCGATCGCCTTGACGACGACGAGGTCGTCGCTGCTGTCGACGACCGTGGTGTCGAAGGGCTCGTTCTCACCGCCGCCGCGGGCGAGCAGGTCGCGGGCGGCTGCGACGCTGGACACTTGCTCGTCGAGCAGGCTCGACTCCTCGAGGAAGCGCACTACTTCATGGCCGAAGTCGGCCTGCAGCGAAGACCCCCATCCCTCGTACTCTTTCGAGCGCCGGATGTAGGCCTGCCAGCGGCTCGGAGTCAGCTTGCGGCTCTCGCCGGCCGCGTCGGTCAGCTCGAACTGCTCGAGCTTGTCGCGCAGGAGCAGCTCTTCGAGTTCGGACTCGCGCTCCAGGTAGGTCTCCTGATTGCCCTGTTTGACGCGGTACAGGGGGGGCTTGGCGATGTAGACGTAGCCCTGGCTGATCAGCTCCGGCATCTGCCGGTAGAGGAAGGTGAGGACCAGGGTGCGGATGTGGGCGCCGTCGACGTCGGCGTCGGTCGCCATCACGATCTTGTGGTACCGCGCCTCCTCGATGTTGAACTCGTCGTGGACGCCGGTGCCGATTGCCGTGATCAGCGCCTGGATCTCGTTGTTGGCCAGCACCTTGTCGATGCGGCTCTTCTCGACGTTGATGATCTTGCCGCGCAGGGGCAGGACCGCCTGCGTGTTGCGGTCGCGCGCCTGCTTCGCCGAGCCGCCGGCGGAGTCTCCCTCGACGACGAAGATCTCGGCCAGGCTCGGGTCCTTGACCGAACAGTCGGCGAGCTTGCCGGGAAGCGTCGAGTTCTCCAGCGCCGACTTGCGGGTGAGGTCGCGTGCCTTCCGCGCCGCCGAGCGGGCGCGGGCGGCGTCGATCGCCTTCATGATCACCCGTTTCGCGTCGGCCGGGTTCTCCTCGAGGTACTCGCCCAGCTTGCGGTTGGTGATCTCCTCGACGAGGCCGCGGATCGGCGGGTTGCCGAGTTTGGTCTTGGTCTGGCCCTCGAACTGCGGGTCGTGGAGCTTGACCGAGATCACCGCGGTCAGCCCCTCGCGCACGTCCTCGCCGGCGAGGTTGTCGTCTTTTTTCTCTTTCAGCAGTCCTTTGTTGCGCGCGTAAGCGTTCAGCGTCCGGGTCAGGGCCGAGCGGAAGCCGGAGAGGTGAGAGCCGCCCTCGTGGGTGTTGATGTTGTTGGCGAAACTGAAGATCGACTCCTGGTAGGAGCTGTTCCACTGCATCGCGATCTCGACCTGCCCCTCCTCTTTGCCGCCCTCGAAGTAGATGACCTTTTTGTGGACCGCGTCCTTGTTGCCGTTGAGGTGGCGGACGAAGTCCTCGATGCCGCCGTCGTACTTGAAGGTGACGCTGTTGGTCTCCCCGCGCTCGTCGACCAGATCGATCTTCAGGCCGCGGGTGAGGAAGGCGGTCTCGCGCAGGCGCTCGACCAGCACGTCGAAGTCGAAGCCGATCTCTTCGAAGATTTCGAGGTCGGGCAGGAAGGTGATCTTGGTCCCGTGGGCATCGGTCTTCTCGCCTTTGGTGAGGTCCCCCTGTGGCTTGCCGCGCTCGTAGTCCTGGCTCCAGACGTACCCGTCGCGGCTGATCTCGAGGTGCAAGCGCTCGGAGAGGGCGTTGACGACGGAGACGCCGACGCCGTGGAGGCCGCCGGAGACCTTGTAGCCGCCGCCGTCCCCGAACTTGCCGCCGGCGTGGAGAACGGTGAGGACGACCTCTGCCGCCGGCCGCCCCTCTTTCTCCATCGTCTCGACCGGGATGCCGCGGCCGTTGTCCTCGACCGTGCAGCTGTTGTCCGGATGGAGGACGACGCGGACGGCGTCGCAGTGACCGGCAAGAGCCTCGTCGACCGAGTTGTCGACCACCTCGTAGACCAAGTGATGAAGACCGCGCGGACCGGTCGAGCCGATGTACATGCCGGGCCGTTTGCGAACCGCCTCCAGCCCCTCGAGGACAGTGATGTCCTTGGCGCTATAGGAGTCGCCGCTGGCTTTTTTCTCAGGCAATGAGTCCCTTCCGGTTTTTCACGCAGACAGACAAAGCCCCGACGCCTGGCGAGGTGGTCGGGGCGTAAGACAAGTTGCCATAAGAATACCAGTTGGAGTCCGCGGACACGGCGTGCCTGATTAAGGTTTTCCCTGCAAATCGTGGAAAAACTGTGTCGAGAGGATCTACGATTTGATGCGGAAGCGAAGGGCCTCCGGTGCCTTCTCCCCCAACTCCTCCCGCAACCGCTCGAGCAAGGTCTCCTGCATCAGGTCGAGCTCCTGCGCCCAGACCGCGTCCGCGCACTCCACGGTAACCGTCCCCGCGCGCTCGGAGACGGGGGTGGCCCGGGTCGCCAGCTGTTCGCCCACCGCGTTCGCCCACGCCGCTTGGACAGCCGCCAGCGGGGTCTGCGGGGCCACCCGCTGCAGCGCCGCCTGAAAGGCGCCGGCGGCGGGACGGGGGGATCTGCGGCGGCTCATGCGGCGGCACTTTCTGTCTGCGGCGGCGGCGTTCGCACCACAGTCTCCAGGGCGGCGGCCGGGACCGACTCCTCGTCGGCGGCGGTGATCAGAACCTGGCCACCCCCGTCGCCAAGGCGGGCGACCAGGCGATCGCGGCGGCCGGGGTCGAGCTCACTCATCACGTCGTCGAGCAGGAGCAACGGCACCACCTGGCGCGCTTCGAGCAGCGCTTGCCGCTCGGCGAACAGAAGGGAGAGGAGGGCCGCGCGCTGTTGCCCCTGCGAGCCGAACCGCCGCAAGGAGCGGCCGGCGCTGGTCAGCTTCAGCTCGTCGAGGTGGGGGCCCCAGGAGCTGCGGCCGAGGCGGATGTCCTGCTCGCGCCGCTCTTCCAGCCCGATGCGGATCTCCTCCGCCGATCCGGCAGCGCGGGGCGCGTACTCGAGCGCGGCCTCCTCCAGCCCGAGCTCAGTCGCGGCTTCGCCGAACGGCGCCGCCAGCTCGACGACAGCCTCCGCGCGCGACTCGATCAGGGGAGCGGCGGCCTCGGCGAGGCCCGCGTCCCAGATGCCGAGGTCCGCCGGCGAGCCGTATCCGGCCGCCAGCCGCGAGAGCAGCGCGTTCCGCTGCGCCACCGCTTGGCCGAAGCGCTTGCGCAGCCCACTCCGGGCCGGCCAGCGGGCGGCGATGAACCCGTCGAGATGGGCGCGGCGCTCGGCCGGCGGCCCCTTGACCAGGGTCAGCCGGTCGGGCGCGAAGACGGCGACGGGTGGGCGGCTGCGGGCGATCGTCGCCGGATCGGCCGGGCTGCCATCGAGGAGGTGGCGCCTTCCTTCGCTGCGGCTGACCGCAGCGAGCAGCTTGCGCTCGATCCCGTCGTCGTCCCTGACGGTCGCCTCAGCCCGCGCCAGGGAGCCGCCGAAGGGGATCAGGTCGCGGCGGTCGGAGGTCCGGAACGAACGGCCGGTGAGGGCGAAGTAGAGAGCCTCGATGAGGTTGGTCTTGCCGGTCCCGTTGGGGCCGATGACGCTGACGATCCCGGATCCCAGCTCGACCCGGGCCCGATCCAGACTGCGCAGCGGGCTCGCCTCGATCGCGGTGACCAGCACGGCGAGGTCAATCCGCCGGCGACGCCACGATCAGACGTTGAGCCGGATCGGCATCACCAGGTAGCGGAACTCGTCTCCCTCGACGGGTTCCAGCAGGCCCGGCCGCAGCGGCGAGATCAGCCGCAGCAGAACCTCGTCGCCGGAGACGCTTTCGATCCCTTCCCTGAGGAACTCGGGGTTGAACCCGATCTCCAGCTCCTCGCCCTCGAAGGCGGCGGGCATGGTCTCGCGGGCATCGCCGACGTCGGGGGTTTCAGCCGCCACGGTCAGCTCCCCGGAACGGAACGAGAGCCGCAGCGGCGCGTTGCGCTGGGCCAGCTGGCTGACCCGGCGGGTGACGTCGAGGAAGTCGGGCCGGGGCAGTCGCACGTCGTGCTCGTAGGACTCCGGCAGCAGCTGGCGGAAGTTCGGGAACTGCCCGTCGATCAGCCTGGTCGAGAGGATGATCGAGCCGGCGACGAAGACAGCCTGGTTGGTGAGAAGCGAGATCGAGGTCTCTCCAGCGCCCTCGGCGGAGAGGATGCGGCCGAGCTCCCGCAGGGCCCGGGCCGGGATGTTCGCCTCGAGCTCGCCGCCGAGGTCGCTCTCGAGCTCGGTTCGCTTCACCGCGAGGCGATAGGAGTCGGTTGCCACCATCGTCATCTCCCTGCCGGTGGCGGTGACGAAGACGCCGGTCAGGACCGGCCGCATGTCGTCGCGCGAGGCGGCGCGGGCGACCAGCTCGATGCTCTCTTCCAGCGCGGCGGCGGGGATCTTCAGGCCCGGGTCGGCCTCGGGCTGTGGCAGCTTCGGAAAGTCCTCCACCGGCAGTACCCGCAGGTGGAAGCTGGAGCCGCCGCTGCGGATCTCGACGTCGTGCTCTGCCTCGCGCGACTCGATCTCAACCGTGGGATCGGCGAGCGAGCGAGCGACCTCGGCGAAGAGGCGGCCCGGGAGGAGGGCGACCCCCTCGCTCTCGACGTCGGCGTCGAGCGTCGTCTCGAGGCCGAGGTCGAGGTCGGTGGCGGCGAGGGTGACGCGCCCTTCTTTGGCGGTGAGGAGGACTCCCGACAGCGCCTGGGTGGCGGCGCGGGTCGAGACGGCCCTGGAGACGATCGAGAGCTTGGAGACGAGATCTTCCCGTTTGGTCTTGAGCTTCAAGTTGATTGATGCCTTCTTAAGTTGGGTTAGGGCTTGTGGAAAAAGTCTGGTTCGCGGGCAATTCGGCGGCAGGCTGCGGATTGCCGGGTGTGGAAAGGCCTGTGGGAGGCTGGGGATTCTTGCAGCGTCGGCGGCGCTCAGCGCTCCTCGCCGACCGGGTTGTGGATTGCTCCGCGTAACTCGCGGACCTTCTCCGCCAGGTCGACGTCCTCGTCGAGGCTCGCTTCGACGCGGCGAAGCGAGTTGAGAACGGTGGTGTGGTCGCGGCCTCCGTAGAGGCGGCCGATCTGGGGGAGGGAGAGGTCAGTGAGGTCGCGGGTGAGGAAGATCGCCACCTGGCGCGCCCGCAGCGGGGTGGCGGCGCGGCTCGAGCCGACGAGCTCGGCCCGGGAGATGCCGAAGCCCTCGGCGACCCGCTGCTGGATCTCCTCGACCGAGGTTGGCTGGGAGCGACGGACGCTGGGGATGACTTCGGCGATCAGCTCGGTGCTGAGCGGCTTCGCCATCAAGGACGCGTGGGCGATCACCCTGGTCAGGGCGCCGTGCAGCTGCCGGACGTTGGCGTCGATGCGGTTGGCGAGCTCGGACAGGGCGCCGGAATCGGCGATGTCGACCCCTGCCTCCTCGACGAGGCGCCGCAGGACCGTCAGTCGCGTGGCGAGGTTCGGTGGCTCGACCGCGACGGTGAGGCCCCACTCGAAGCGATCGCGGAGCCGCGAAGCGAGGGTCGAGAGCTCACTCGGGATGCGGTCGGCCGAGAGGACGAGCTGGCTGCCGCCCTCGTAGAGAGCGTTGAAGGTGTGGAAGAACTCCTCCTCGGTCGCCGGCTTCCCCTGCAGGAACTGGATGTCGTCGATCAGGAGGACGTCGATGTCCCGGTAGCGCGCCTTGAAGGCCTCGGCCCCGGCAGATTTCAGGGCCGCGACGAACTCGTTGGTGAAGGACTCGGCAGTGGTGTAGCGGACGCTGAGGGCGGGAGCGTTGTCGTGCAGGTAGTTGGCGATCGCGGCGAGGAGGTGGGTCTTGCCCAGCCCCGGTGGCCCGTGGAGGAAGAGCGGGTTGTAGGCCTCAGAGGGGGCCTCGGCGACCGCGAGCGCGGCGCCGTGGGCGAGGCGGTTGCCCGGGCCGATGACGAAGCGCTCGAAGGTGTAGTTGGGATTGAGCTCGAGATCGGCTTCCCGCGTCCCCGAGCCAGGAGGAGTCGCGAAGCTGACCAGCTGGATGGGCGTTCCCGCTTCTCGCAGCGCTTCGGCGATCAGGGCGGAATAACGCCGTTCGGTCCAGGCCCGAATTCCCTCAGGGGCGCTGAGGAAGAGCGTTTCTCCCTCCGCTCCGACGATCTCCAGAGGCTCCAGCCAGAGGCGCCAGGTCGACTCCGGCACCGAGGCCTTCAGCCGCTTTTGGGTCGCCCGCCAAAGGGAGCCGGTGTCGTCTTGGGAGGAGTCGTCTGCCACTGCGCGGCGACCATAGCGCCGTGCCTGAGCGGCAATCCCGGGCGCCTCGCAAATCCCGCAGAAAAGATTTTCGGCGGCGTCCCTATACTTCCGCCGGCAATGAAGCGCACCTACCAGCCTAAGAAGAGGAAGCGGGCCAAGACCCACGGCTTCCGCGCCCGGATGAGCAGCCGCGGCGGCCGCGCCATCCTCAAACGCCGCCGGCGCAAAGGCCGCAAGCGCCTCACTCCTTGACCTGATGGCGTCGCCGAAGCGACGGCGCCTGTCGCGCAGCGGCGAGTTCGACCGCGTCTACCGGGACGGCTCTTCGCACGCGACCCGGTACCTGGTCCTCTACACCTTCCCGCGCAAGGACGAGGAGCGCGAGGAGGTGCGTCTCGGCGTCTCCGTCAGCCGCAAGGTCGGCGGCGCTGTCGAGCGCAACCGGGTCAAGCGCATGCTGCGCGAGGCTTTCTGGGGCCTCGCCGACCGCCTGCCGCCCCGGCACGACTTCGTGATCGTCGCCCGCACCGAGATCAAGGAACTGATCGAGCGCGAGGGCATGGGCGGGCTCACCGCCAACCTGGAAGAGGCTCTGGCAGGGGGCCGTTCCACGTGAAACGCTTGTTCTTGGCCCCGATCCGGGCCTACCAACGCTGGATCTCACCGGCATTCCCGCGCCGCTGCCGCTATGAGCCCACCTGCTCCGATTACGCGCTCCAGGCTGTCGAGCGCTTCGGCGTCACCCGGGGCTTTGTGCTCGCTTCCTGGCGGATTCTGCGGTGCAATCCGTTCAGTCACGGCGGCTTTGACCCCGTCCCCGATAGATTCACGCTCCGCACCGGCCCGGTTCACCCCGCCGAGTACCACGAAGCCCATCGATGACCCCCCTCACCGCAAACATCCTGCAGCCGCTGATCGACGTCGCCAACGCGGTCCTTCAGTTCTTCCACGACGAGGCCGGCCTCTCCTGGGGGATGTCGATCATCGCCCTCACCGTCTGCACCCGCGCGGTGCTGCTGCCGCTCACCTACAAACAGCTGAAAGGCATGCGCGCGCTCCAGGCGCTGCAGCCGCAGATGAAGGAACTGCAGGAGAAGTACAAGAACGACAAACAGCGCCTCCAGCAGGAAATGATGCGCTTTTACAAAGAGAACAAAGTCAACCCCTTTGCCTCTTGCATCCCGCTGATAGCGCAGTTGCCGGTCTTCATCACGCTCTTCTACACGCTCCGCCACGAGCTCCCGCCGGACATGGGATGCCCCGAAGCGGGCCACTGCGCCGCCTACGGAGCCGAATTCTTCTTCATCAACGACCTCACGGCGAAGGCCACGGGCACGGAACTGATCGTCCTCATCGTCCTCTACGTCGGCACCCAGCTGATCTCGAGCATGGTGATGTCGATCACGGCTGACAAAAGCCAGCGGACGCTGATGATGCTGCTGCCGTTCATCTTCGTCCCCTTCATCCTCAGCTTCCCCGCCGGGCTGATCCTCTACTGGATCACCACCAACGTCTGGACGATCGGGCAGCAGCTGGTGATCCAGAAGGTGGTCCCACCACCGGTCACCGCGACCCCAGAAGGGGCGGCGGCGATCCAGGCAGCGAAACCACCCCCGCCGCCGCCGCGCAAGAAGAAGCGCCGGCGCTAGACGCCTCTGCGCTCCGTCAGCCCTTCGGTCGCTTCTTCGCGATCCCGGGGTTGCGCGGCAGATTCTGCGGGGTTGGGCCGGTCTTTTGGACCACGTGCAGGTGACGGTGTCGGCTGCCGGCCCGGTCGCCGACGTCGAGAACCGGGCCTGGCGTCATCGCCAGCGCCGCCGAGGCATTCACAAGCTGCTCTTCCTCCTCGGGATCGCGCTTGCCCTTCCAGGCGACGAGGACGCCGTTTGGCTCCAGAAGCGGGGATGCAAGCTCCGCCAGCGTCGATAGGCGCCCCACCGCCCGCGCCGTTACCGCTTCGTAGCTCTCGCGCCCTTCCGCCCGCGCCACGTCCTCGGAGCGGGCGTTCAGCACCCGCGCGTTGGGGATGTCGGCCGCGGCGATCGCCTGCCGCATGAACTCGCACTTGCGGCTGACCGACTCGATCAGGTCGATCTGCGCCTCGGGCAATGCGACAGCCAGCGCCAGGCCTGGGAACCCCGCCCCGGCGCCGACGTCGGCGACCCGGCGCGCCTCGCGCAGCCCTCGAACCTCCAGCCCGGTGAGGCTGTCGGCGACGTGTACCTGCCAGGCACGCTCATCGACGACAGAGCTGACCGAGGCCCGCTCTTCGGCGAGGAGCCGCAGCACAACCTCTATTTGCCCGCGCTTCGCGTCGTCCAGCGCCGCGAGTGGGTCGGCGCTCACTCGGGCAGCAGCGGCGCGACGATCACGCAGCGGTTGGGCTCATCGCCCTCGCTGTAGGTCTCGATCCCGGCGCGCTCTTTCAGGCGTTCGTGGACGACCCGCCGTTCCTGCGCGCTCATCGGGTCCATCTCGACGATCCGGTTATTGGACAGCGCCTGGTCGGCGGCCCGGTCCGCCCGCCCCTCGAGCGTCTCGCGGCGCCTCTCCCGGTAGCCCGCGGCATCCACGACCACCCGTTTGCGCTCGCGCAGGCCGCGGAAGGCCGCCTGGTAGCAGAGCAGCTGCAGGGCGTCGATCGTCTGCCCACGTTTGCCGATCAGGAGGCCGTAATCGTCCTCCCCCTCGATCGTGAGCAGGATCCTCTCTTCGTTCTCCTCGACGACCACCTCGCCATCGAGGTCGAGCTCGTCGAGGACCCCCTCCACGAGCTCCTGCGCTCGCTCGGCGGGGCTGTCGGGCCAGTCATAGCTCTCGGACACGGCCCGCAGGCTATCCGACCGCCTGCAAGCGCGCTGGGAATGTCGCGGGCGGCGCGTTGACTAGGCTGACGAGCGATGGGCAAGGTCTACGCAGTGGCGAACCAGAAGGGCGGCGTCGGCAAGACGACGACGGCCGTCAATATCGCCTCCTGCGCAGCCGCGGAGGGCAGCCAGACCTTGCTGGTCGACCTCGACCCGCAGTGCAATGCCACCGTCGCGCTCGGCGGTGACCGTGACCTCCATCCCTCTTCCTACGACTGCCTCACCGGCGACACCTCGGTCGCCTCGGCGGCCCGGCCTGCCGGCCCGGACAACCTCTGGCTCGTCCCCGCCAACAAAGACCTCGCCGGCGCCGCGGTCGAGCTGCCGCGGATCGAGGGGTCGGAGACGAGGCTGCGGGAGCGACTGGGCCCCCTGCGCGAGCGCTTCGCCGTAACCCTGCTCGACTGCCCGCCCTCACTTGGCCCGATCAGCGTCAACGCCCTCACCGCCGCGGACCGTGTCATCGTCCCGGTCCAGGCCGAGTACCTGGCCCTGGAGGGACTGGTCCAGTTCCTGGAAACGCTGGGCCTGATCAGGCGTGAGTTGAACCCTCAACTTGAGGTTTCGGGTTTGCTGATAACCATGCACGACGAGCGCACCCGGCTGGCGCAGGACGTGGAGGCGGAGCTGCGGGATCACTTCGACGGAATGGTCTTCGAGACGGTCATCCCGCGCAGCGTCCGAGTCGCCGAGTCCCCTAGTTATGGTCTCCCTGTGACCGAGCACGCCCCCGCTTCCCACGGCGCCGTCGCCTATCGAGCGCTGGCCAAGGAGCTGGCGAGCCGTGGCTAGCGCCCGCCGCGGGATCGGCCGCGGCCTCTCCGCGATTCTGCCCGAAGCCGAGGCATCCGCCACCGGGGAGCTGCGTGAGCTGCCCGTCTCCCTGATCAAGCCCAACCCCTCGCAGCCGCGGACCAACTTCGACGAGGAGGCGCTGGCGGCGCTGGCGGCCTCGATCGAGGCCTCGGGGGTGGTGCAGCCGCTGCTCGTCCGCCCCCTCCCCGACGGCAGCTACGAGCTGGTCGCCGGCGAGCGACGCTGGCGGGCCGCACAACAGGCGGGGGTCGAGAAGGTGCCCGCAGTCGTCCGCGACCAGGAGGAGGCGGAGCGGCTGCAGGCGGCGCTGATCGAGAACATGGTCCGCGAGGACCTGAACCCGGTCGAGGAGGCACGTGCCTGCGATGCGC
The DNA here is from genome assembly GCA_045805765.1 of Solirubrobacterales bacterium. Classification (GTDB taxonomy): domain Bacteria; phylum Actinomycetota; class Thermoleophilia; order Solirubrobacterales; family 70-9; genus VAYN01. The sequence continues at coordinate 797 of JBJMKN010000056.1, read as the reverse complement.
TCGTGCGTGAGCTCGGCCTGACCAAAGAGGAGCTGGCCCGCCGCGTCGGCCGCAGCCGCCCCGCCGTCTCCAACCTGATCCGCCTGCTCGAGCTTCCCGACGAGGCCCTGCAGCTCCTCGAGTCCGGAGATCTCAGCGAGGGCCACGGAAAGGCCCTCCTCGGCGTCCCTGGAAACGATGTCCGCCGCCGCCTCGCCCGCGACGCTGCCCGGGCCGGCTGGTCGGTCCGCGAAACCGAGCAGAGGGTTCGGCTGGCTAGCCAGCCGAAAACCAAACCAAACCGAGCGCCGGTCGATCCCGACGCCCAGGCGGCCCTGCGCGACGTCGCCGACGCGCTCGAGGAAGCCCTTGGGCACGAGGTCACGGCGCGGGCCAAGGGCGACGGCATCGTCGCCGAGCTCCCGTTCGACGACGTCCGCGAGGCGCACGCGCTCGCCCGCCGCCTGCGCAAGCGCTCCTCCTAGAGCCGTCGCTATCATCGCCCTCCGCGGGCGATTAGCTCAGTTGGTTAGAGCGCGTCTCTGATAAGGACGAGGTCCCTGGTTCGAATCCAGGATCGCCCACTCGCGCCCTACCTATACTTGGCCGTCCACCACGGTCGGGAGCCATTCCTCGTGCAGCAGATGCAGATCTACGGTGTCAGCTTCGACATGGTCGGCAAGCAGCCGATCGTGCTGCTGAAGACCGTGGACGGAAACCGCTTCCTGCCGATCTGGATCGGACACCCCGAGGCGGCGGCGATCCTGATGAAGCTGCAGGGGGCCTCGACGCCGCGGCCGATGACCCACGACCTGCTC
>JBJMKN010000055.1:0-5833 GCA_045805765.1 Solirubrobacterales bacterium | reverse complement strand
TCGCGCCATCGATATGCAGCGGGACATCGAGCCCCTTCGTCTCCTTCAGCTCCAGCAGGAAGTCGTTCATTCCCACCACGTCATCGGCATGGCCGGTGAAGGTGGTCCCGACCACAGCGGCGACGCCGATCGTGTTCTCGTCGACGTGCGGCTCGATGTCCTCCGGGCCGATCGTGTACTTGTCGGGCTGCAGCGGCACGATTCGCGGCTCCACGTCGAAGTAGCGACAGAACTTCTCCCAGACCACGTGGACGTCGCCGCCGAAGACCAGGTTCGGGGCGTCGATGGGCTTGCCGGCGGCCTCGCGCCGCTGGCGCCACTTCCACTTGAGCGACAGCGCCCCGAGCATGATCGCCTCCGAGGAGCCCTGGGTACTGGTGCCCGTGGTCTCGCCGGGCGCGTGGAAGAGCTCGGCCAGCATCCGGATGCAGCGCTGCTGGATCTCGAAGACCTGCGGGTACTCCGCATGGTCGATGAAGTTGCGGTGGAGGTTCTGGTCGATCAGCACCCGCGCCTCCGGCTCCATCCAGGTGGTGACGAAGGTGGCGAGGTTGCGCCACGGGTCCCCCTCCAGCACCAGTTCCTCGTCGACCAGGCGCATCGCGTCGAGGGCTGACATGCCGGCGGCGGGGAAGTCCCCGGCGGGCGCATCTTCGGTGAGGAAGCGGCCGCCGTACTTCGCCGCGGCGTCCTCGGGGTTCTGCGACTGGCTCATCTTCGCTGCTCCTTCTCGGGGTCGGAGCGAGCCTAACCGCATAGGGTGGGCACGTGGACGTCCGGCTCACCCACATCGGCGGCCCCACCGTCCTGATCGAGCTCGGCGGCTGGCGGCTGCTCACCGACCCCACCTTTGACCCCGCCGGCGGCAAGTACCGCTTCGGCTGGGGCACCGGCTCGACCAAGCTGACCGAGCCTGCGATCGCCGCCGGAGACCTCGGCCCGATCGACGCGGTCCTGCTCAGCCACGACCACCACGACGACAACCTCGACGCCGCCGGCCGGGCGCTGCTGCCGCAGGCCGGGACCGTGCTGACGACCGAGGCCGGCGCCCGGCGGCTGGGAGGCAACGCCCGCGGCCTCGCCCCCTGGGCGACGCACGAGCTGACGGCGGAGGGGAAACCGCCGATCGAGGTCACCGCCACCCCCTGCCGCCACGGGCCGCCGCTGAGCCGGCCGCTGGTCGGCGACGTCGTCGGGTTCGCGCTGCGCTGGGAGGGGCAGGAGCACGGGGTCCTCTGGATCTCCGGCGACACCGTCCTCTACGACGGCGTCCGCGAGGTCGCCGACCGCCTCGACGTCGGCACCGCCCTCATCCACCTCGGCGGCGTCCGCTTCCCGGCCACCGGCCCGATCCGATACACGATGACCGCGGCAGAGGCGGTCGAGCTCTGCGAATCCGTGCGTCCGCACACCGTCATACCGATCCACTACGAGGGCTGGCGCCACTTCCGCCAGGGACGCGAGCAGATCGAAGACGAGTTCGCCCATGCGCCCGAGCTGCGCGGGCCGGTCCGTTGGCTGCCGCTCGGCAGCGCCACCGCGATCGAGGTGTAGACCCACTCCCCACCGCGGCTGTATGTTGGCTTTTCCAGATAAGAATTATTTTCGAAGAAGGGGACGGGCGTGATGGAGGGACAGAACGAGATGGGGCCTATCGATTACGTCCTGATCGAGTGGCCGGGACGCCAGCCGAACGGAACGGTCGCGCCGCACCTGGTCGACCTCGTTGAGCGAGGGGTGATCCGGATCCTCGACGTCTCCTTCATCACCAAGGGCGAGGACGGCTCGGTGGCGGGCATAGAGCTCGCCGACCTCGGCGAGGGCGCCGGGGAGCTGACGGTCTTCGAGGGCGCTTCTTCGGGCCTGCTCGGAGACGACGACATCGGCGAGGCCGCCTCGGCCCTGGAGCCGGGCACCTCGGCGGCGCTCCTGATCTTCGAGAACACCTGGGCCGCGCCCTTCGTCGGCGCAGTCCGACGCTCCGGCGGCCAGCTCGTCGCCAGCGGCCGCATCCCCGCAGAAGACGTCCTCGCCGCCCTCGACGCGGCCGAGGCCAACGCCTAAGAGAGAGGATCGCTTCATGCCAGGACTACTTCGAGGCGTCGCCCGCACCGCCGTCATCGCCGGCACCGCCACCTCCGTCAGCAACCGCGTCTCCAAACGTCAAGGCGAGCGCTGGGCCGCGCAGGAACAGCAGCAGTATGCCCAGCAGGCTCCGCCGCCCCAGGCCGCGCCCGCCGCGCCGGCCGCGCCTGAAAGCTCGATGATCGACCAGCTGAAGGAACTCGGCCAGTTGAAAGAACAGGGCATCCTCACCGAGGAGGAGTTCGCCGCCCAGAAGGCGAAGCTGCTCGGCTCTTAGCTCGCCTCAGTAGGAGAGCGAGTAGAAGAGGTGGGCGACGCCCTCGCCCTGGACGACCCGCGTCTGCTCCAGCTTCACGCCCGTGGGCATGCCGTCGAATAGACGGACCCCGGCGCCGAGGAAGACCGGGACCTGGTTGACGACGATCTCGTCGAGGAGGCCGGCGCGGATCGTCTCCTGGATCGCCTCGCCGCCGCCGCCGATGTGGACGTGGCCGTTGCCCGCCGCCTCGCGAGCCTGGGCGACCGCGCTCTCGATCCCGTCGGTGACGAAGTGGAAGGTGGTCTCGCCGAGGGTCAACGGCTCGCGCTCGTAGTGGGTGAGGACGAAGACGGGGACCCGGAAGGGCGGCTCGTCCCCCCACCAGCCGTTCCAGAGCGGCTCGGTCCAGGGGCCGCGGACGGGGCCGAACATGTTGCGGCCCATCACGACCGCGTTGCTGTTGGCCGAAGCCTCGCGGACGAGGTCGTCGCTGACCCCGCCCTCGCCGCCCTCGCGGCCGTGCATTTCCTGGAAGAAGCGGGTCTTGAACGCCCACTCATGAAGCGCGTCGCCGCCTTCGCCGAGCCCGTGCTCCTCGCTCTGGTTAGGCCCCGCGAGGAAGCCATCGGCGGAGATCGAGATCTGGCACTTGACCTTGCTCACGGCTTCACCGTAGCGCCGGGGCGGATTAGTCGCCTCCCGGTCCACCAAGACGCCCCTTGACGCGGAAACTATCGGCGTTATCCTCTTAGAGGACTAACTACAGAAAGTGGACTTGGTTATGACTTATCGGCTGATACCGCTGGACGAGGCGATCGTCTTCCCCACCGTGACCGCGACCCTGCCGATCGACGTCGGCGACGACGAGCGCGTCTTCCTGATGCCGCGCCGCGACGGCGAGTTCGGCCGCGTCGGCGTCCTCGCCGAGGTGATCGAGACGGGGCTCTCCCGCCGCGGCCGCCCCGTCGCCACCGTCGTCGGCCTCCACCGCGGCCTGATCGCCGGCGGCGCCGAGCCGGACGGCGAGACGCTGCGGGTCGAGGTGCAGGAGATCCGCGACGGCCACCCCGACGACGAGCACACGCGCGAGCTGCAGACCGAATACCGCGCGGTGGTCGAGGAGATCCTCGAGCACCGGGGGGACGACGGCCGCATCGCCGCCTTCCTGCGCTCGATCGACGAGCCCGGCGCCCTCGCCGACACCTCCGGCCTCTCCCCCGACATCCCCAACGAGGGCAAGCTGCGGCTGCTGGAGAGCGTCGACGTCACCGCCCGCCTCGAGCTCGCGGTCGAGCTGCAGCGCGAGCGGCTGACCGAGCTGCAGGTCCGCAGCAAGATCCGCGACGACGTCGAGTCTGGCGCCCAGAAACAGCAGCGCGAGTACTTCCTGCGCAAACAGATGGACTCGATCCGCAAGGAGCTGGGCGAGGACGAGGCCGACCTGATCGCCGAGTACGAGCGCAAGATCGCCGAGGCGGAGATGCCGGAGGCGGTCGCCGAGCAGGCCGAGAAGGAGCTGCGGCGGCTCGAGCGCCAGGGCGAGCAGTCGCCGGAGAGCAGCATGATCCGCAGCTACCTCGACTGGCTGATCGCTGTCCCGTGGAGCAAGCGCTCCGAGGAGCTGCTCGACCCCGCGCACACCCGCGAGGTCCTCGACGCCGACCACGCCGGCCTCGACGACGTGAAGAAGCGGATCACCGAGTTCATCGCCGTGCGCAAGCTGCGCGAGGAGCGCCAGATCGAGGACGACAGCCGCGCCAACGGCGCGATCCTCACCCTGGTCGGCCCTCCGGGGACCGGCAAGACCTCGATCGGCGAGTCGATCGCCCGCGCCCTCGGCCGCGAGTTCGTTCGCATCAGCCTCGGCGGCATCCGCGACGAGGCCGAGATCCGCGGCCACCGCCGCACCTACATCGGCGCCATGCCGGGGCGGATCATCCGCGCCCTCCGCGACGCCAAGACGATGAACCCGGTGATCCTCCTAGACGAGGTCGACAAGGTCGGTGCCGACTGGCGCGGCGACCCAAGCGCGGCCCTGCTCGAGGTGCTGGACCCGGCCCAGAACGACACCTTCCGCGACCACTACCTCGACGTCGAGGTGGACCTCTCGGAGGTCGTCTTCATCGCCACCGCGAACCTCGTCGACACGATCCCGGCGCCGCTGCTCGACCGAATGGAGATCATCGCCTTCGACGGCTACACGACCGAGGAGAAGCTGGCGATCGCCCGCGGCTACCTGCTGCCGCGGCAGCTGCAGCGGAACGGGCTGAAGCCCGAGGAGGTCGATGTCTCCGACGAGGTCCTGCGCTCGGTGATCGCCGAGTACACCCGCGAGGCGGGCGTGCGACGGCTCGAGCGGGAGATCGGCAAGGTCGTCCGCGCGGCGGCGACGAAGATCGCTGCTGGCGAGGCCAACGGGAAGATCACGATCGACGCCGAGGCGCTGCGCGAGGCGCTCGGGCGGCAGAAGTTCTTCCAGGAGTCGGTCGAGCGGACCGCGATCCCGGGAGTCTCCACCGGCCTGGCCGTGACCGGAGCCGGCGGCGACATCCTCTTCATCGAGGCGACGGCGATGGACGGCGACAAGGGCCTGGTCCTGACCGGCCAGCTCGGCGACGTGATGAAGGAGTCGGCGCGAATCGCCCTCAGCTACGTGCGGGCGCACCGCCAGGAGCTGGGCATCGACGCCGACAAGTTCCAGCGCGAGTTCCACGTCCATGTCCCCGCCGGGGCGATCCCCAAGGACGGCCCCAGCGCTGGCACCGCGATGACCACGGCACTGGTCTCTCTGCTGACCGGGCGGCCGGTCAAGCACACGGTCGGGATGACCGGCGAGGTCACCCTCCAGGGCCGGGTGCTGCCGATCGGCGGCCTCAAGCAGAAGGTGCTGGCCGCCCACGCCGCCGGGCTGACCGAGGTGATCCTGCCCGAGCGCAACCGCGGCGACCTCGACGAGGTGCCGGAGGAGGTCCGCGAGCAGATGACCTTCCACCCGGTGATGAGCATCGACGAGGTGCTGGCGCTGGCGCTGGAGCCGGCGGAGAAGGGCCACGAGGCGATGGCGGCGTAGGAGGAGCGATGACCCCCCGCTGCCGCAACTGCACGCCGGTGCCGCCCGAGATGAGGGCCGCCGCCGGACTGCTCGAGCGCCGCTGGACGATGGCGACTATCTACGCCTGCTCCAGCGGCGCCGCCCGCTTCAACGAGTTCCGCCAGTCCCTCCCCGGCGTCTCCCCCACCACCCTCTCCGACCGCCTCGAACAGCTCGAGGCGGCGGGGATAGTCGAGCGCCACCTCGTCCCCGGCCGCCCGCCGCACACCGAGTACGTGCTGACGCCGCGGGGCGAGCAGCTAGCCCGCGCTGTCGCCGGGCTGCTCCAGCACTGAGCCTGAATGGTTGGGAGGGGGCGGGGGTGTCCCTTCTGGACGCAGCTCGGCAGTGGAACGTTCTCCCGCTGTCGCCCGGGCGCTGCTAGCCCGCCTCATGCT
>JBJMKN010000054.1:0-30774 GCA_045805765.1 Solirubrobacterales bacterium | reverse complement strand
GACGCCGGCGAAGTCGCGGCCGACGAGGACGATCTCCCGCAGCGCCTCGTGGACGCGCTTTTTCGGGACGACGGTGATGTCCAGCGCGACGGTGCCGTCGGGGAAGCCGCGGCCCTCGTTGATCTCGGTCTGCTCGGCGCGGGAGACGACGTCGCGCGAGGCAAGCTCCATCTTGTTCGGCGCGTACTTCTCCATGAAGCGTTCGCCGTTGGCGTTGAGGAGGTGGGCGCCCTCGCCGCGGGCGCCCTCGGTGATCAGGAAGCCCTTGCCCGCCAGCGTCGTCGGGTGGTACTGGATCATCTCCATGTCCATCAGCGGCGCGCCGACGCGATAGGCCTGGGCGATGCCGTCACCCGTGCAGATGAGCGCGTTGGTCGTCGGCTTGTAGCACTGGCCGGCGCCGCCCGACGCGAGGATCACGTTCTTGGCGGCGAAGGTCTCCATGCGCCCCGAACGCACGTCGCGTGCTACGGCGCCGACGCACGTGCCGTCGCCGTCGAGGATCAGCGAGGTGACGAACCACTCCTCGTAGCGGTCGATGCGATCGGTGTACTTGAGGACCTGCTCGTAGAGCACGTGGAGCATCGCCTGACCGGTGATGTCGGCGATGTAGTAGGTACGGGCGGCGGAGGCGCCGCCGAAGGCGCGGGTGCCGAGCTTGCCTTCCTCGTTGCGATGGAAGGTGACGCCGAGGTGCTCGAGGTGGAGGATTTCCTCCGGCGCCTCGCGGGTCATGATTTCGACTGCGTCCTGGTCGCTCAGGTAGTCGGAGCCCTTGATCGTGTCGAAGGCGTGGGACTCCCAGGAGTCGCCGGGATTGAGCGCGGCGTTGATGCCGCCCTGGGCGGCGTTGGAATGGGAGCGGACCGGATGGACCTTGCTGATGATCCCGACCGATACGCCTTCCTCGGCGGCGGCGAGGGCGGCCCGCTGGCCGGCGAGCCCGGCCCCGATTACGAGAACGTCATGGGATGGCACGGGCGCGGATGCTATAGCGGAGATACCCGAGTGCGTAGTCGGGATTGGTCACTTTGTAATTCGTCACGTTGTTGGTTCTACAGCCAGCGCTCGCCGAGGCGCCGAACAGCCGCGTCGGAGAGGGTAATTGCTCTTTGGAGGGTGTCGAAGTTGACGTTGTTCGCGGTGTCGTTGGGCCAGTGGTAACGACCTGGTTGCTTGTGGTCGGTGCAGCTACAGAGGGCGACGGTTTCGTAGCCGGCTACTCGGGACTCGAGGCCGTCGGTGCCGTTGTAGGTGCGGAGGTTGGGGTAGAGCCAGATGTCCAGCTCGCCGGCGATGCGTTCGATAAAGGCGAGGGCGCGGGGCGGGTAGTCGCGCATCTTCAGGAAGCCCTCGCCCTTGAGCGCGAGCAGGTGGGTGGCGCCGAGCGTCTCCAGGCAGAGGAAGAAGGTGCTCTCGCGCGGGAGCGAGTCGAAGTGGCGCTCGCCGAAGGCTTTGATCCCCTCGCTGAAGCTCTCCTCCGAGCCGGTGGAGAGGAGGATCACCCGGATCCCCTGCGGTGGCTCCGCGACGAAGCGCTGGGCCAGCGCCAGCAGGGCAACGACCGCGGTGCCGTTGTCGTTGGCGCCGGGGACGGGCTTGCGCACGCCGATGTCGGTCATCGCCGCGACCGAGCCGAGGCCGAGGAGGAGGCCGATCTTGCTCAGGAGCTTGCGGCCGGTGGCGGCGCCGAGGGCGGTGAGCACCGGGCCGCCCACGACCGGCGCCATCAGCGGCGGGCTGGTGTCGGTCTTCTCGGTCAGCCCGTAGCGGGCGGCGAGCTCCGGGATCGCCGGGTGGAAGACGAGGCCCGAGTGGGCGGCGTCGTGGTGGGAGATGAGCACGACCGTGCGCTCGGCCTGCGGGTCGCCGAGCTCGCAGACGACGTTGTAGGTGGTGCGGCGGGGGAGGAGGCGGCGCATGCGGCGCTGGCCGGGCGGGAAGTCGTCAGCGATCCCGGCCGCGCCGAGGGCCCCCAGCAGCGTCCCGAGCAGGCGCCGGCCGCGCAGCCCGGCAACCGCGCCCAGCGCTCCGAGCGCGGCGCCGATCCCGAGTGGCCACCAGTAGGTGCCGTGGGCGTCCTCGGCCTCGATCCGCGCCTCGGCGCCTAACTCACTGAGGTGCGCGACCAGCCACTCGGCCGCCTGCCGCTCGCCGTCGGAGGCTGACGGGCGCTCGATCCGCTCCAGTTCCTCGAGGCGCTCGCGCAACCAAATCGCTTCGTCGGCCATGGTTTCGGAACCTAGCCGCTTACCATGGGCAGATGTTCGGCGGTGGGCAGATCACCCTCTTCCACTTCCGTGGGATCAAGGTCACCGTCGACTGGTCCTGGTTCATCGTCCTCTTCCTGGTCATCCTCTACATGACCGACTTCTTCGAAGACCTGCTCGGAGAAGGGGGAAGCACGCCGTTCCTGCTGGCCCTGCTCAGCGCCGTCGGCTTCTTCGGATCGATCCTCCTGCATGAGTTCGGCCACGCGATCGTCGCGATGCGCAACGGGATCGGCATCTCCAGCATCCAGCTCTGGATCTTCGGCGGGATGGCGCGGATGGACCGCGAGGCCGACTCGCCCGGGACCGAGATGAAGGTGGCGCTGGCCGGGCCCGCCGTCACCGCTCTGATCGCGATCGTCCTCGGTGTCGCCGGCATCGCAGCCTCCGGCTGGACCGGGTTCCAGGAGGCTGTCCTGTTGGAAAGCCGCTCCGACGTCTCCGGCCCGATGGCACTGGTCGCCTGGCTGGTGACGATCAACATCCTCATCCTCGTCTTCAACCTCCTGCCCGCCTATCCGATGGACGGCGGCCGCGTCGCCCGCGCGATCGCCTGGTACCGGTCCGGCAACCGCAACCAGGCGACCCGCTTCGCCGCCAACCTGGGCCGCGTCTTCGGCTACCTCTTCATCGGCCTCGGCCTTGCCTGGGCCTTCAGCGGCAACGCCTTCGGGGGCATCTGGCTCGCCCTGATCGGGATGGTGATCAACGGCTCCGCCCGCGGCGCCGCGATGCAGACGGCGCTGGGCAGCCGCATCGGCGACGTTCGGGTCGCCGACGTGATGGACCGCGAGCCGGTGACGATCCCGGGCGACCTCAGCGTCGAACAGGCCCTCGACGAATACTTCCTCCGCTACCGCTGGCCCTGGTTCCCGGTCGTCGACGCCGGCCGCCGCTTCCTCGGCCTGATCGAGCGCGACAGCGCCGACCAGGTCCCGGAGCCCTCCCGCGCCAACTCCCACGTCTCCGAATACGTCGACCACGACATCGGCCTCTACGTCCGCGACGACACCCCCTTGGACGCCCTCCTCGCCAACCAGAACCTCCGCCGCCTCGGCGCCCTGATGGCAGTAGACGGCGAAGGCCGCCTCTCAGGGGTAATCACGATTGAGCAGGTGGGAAGAGCGCTCCGCGACGCTACGGCGCGCTAGCCGAACGCACCTGTTCCCGGTATGCGGGGACAAGTTTCCATCGAGCTAGTCGACTGGCCGGTGCCGCGCGATGATCCGGCCGAAGTTCGCCCCGGCCGGAAGCGTGCCGAAGGCCTGGCCCCAGTCGCCGGAGAGGCGGGAGGCGCAGAAGGCGTCGGCGACGGCTTCGTCGCCGTAGCGGACGAGGAGGGAGGCCTGGAGGGAAAGGGCCATGCGCTCGACGACGCGGCGGGCGCGGAACTCGATCGTCTCGAGGTCGCCGGGCAGCTCCTCGCGCAGGGAGGCGGTGAACTCCTGGAGGCGGGGCTCGGCGGCGGCGCCCTCGCCTACCTCGGAGAAGAAGGCTTCCAGTGAGGCTGGGCTCTTGACCATCGCTCGGAGGACGTCGAGGCACTGGACGTTGCCCGATCCCTCCCAGATCGAGTTCAGCGGGCTCTCGCGGAAGAGGCGCGGCAGGCCGGACTCCTCGACGTAGCCGTTGCCGCCGAGGCACTCGAGCGACTCGCCGGCATGGGCCACCGCGCGCTTGCAGATCCAGTACTTGAGGACGGCGTTGGCGACCCGCTTCAGCTGCGCCGCCTCCTCGTCGCCGGCGATCGCTTCGTCGTAGGCGCGCGCCAGGCGCAGCGCCGAGATCGTCGCCGCCTCCGACTCGATCGCGAGGTCGGCGAGGACGTTCCGCATCAGCGGCTGCTCGACCAGCTCCCGGCCGAATACCGAGCGGTGGCTCGCGTGGTGGATCGCCTGGGCGACTGCCGCCCGCATCCCGGTGGCGCCGCCGAGGACGCAGTCGAGGCGGGTGTGGTTGACCATCTCGATGATCGTCCGCACCCCGGCGCCCTCCTCGCCGACCAGCCAGGCAGAAGCGGCGTCGAACTCGACCTCGCTGGAGGCGTTGGAGCGGTTGCCGAGCTTGTCCTTGAAGCGTTGCAGGCGGAAGCGGTTGCGGGCGCCGTCGGGCGTCCAGCGGGGGAAGAGGAAACATGAGATACCGCCGTCGGCCTGGGCGAGGACGAGGAAGGCGTCGCACTGCGGGGCCGACATGAACCACTTGTGGCCGGTCAGCTCGTACTCGGCGCCAGGGCCGCCCCCATTCACCGGCCGGGCGACGGTGGTGTTGGCACGGACATCGGTCCCGCCCTGCTTCTCGGTCATCCCCATCCCGGCGAGGGCGCCGTCCTTCTCCGGCGCCGGCGCGTTGGCCGGGTCGTAGGTCGCGGAGAGGAAGCGCGGCTCCCACTCGGCGGCCAGCTCCGGCTGCGTGCGCAGCGCCGGGATCACCGAGTAGGTCATCGAGATCGGGCAGCCGATCCCGGCCTCGGCCTGTGACATGCACATGAAGGCGGCGCCGCGGGCGACGTGGGCGCCCGGCCGCGGGTCCTTCCAGGGGGAGGAGTGAAGCTCGAGGCCGACCCCGACGGCCATCAGCTCGTGCCAGGAGGGATGGAACTCGGGGACGTCGACGCGGTTGCCGTAGCGGTCGTGGGTCTTCAGCTTCGGCCCGTTCTCGTTGGCGAGCCGGCCCAGCTCCTGCGCCGCCTCGCTGCCGGCGTACTCACCCGCCGCCGCAATCCGCTGCAGGTCCCACTCCGCGCCCTCGCGCCTGACCGCCTCGACCAGCACGGCATCGCTCTCGAAGACGTTGTAGTTGACCAGCGGCGGCGGCTGGTTCGCCACCTCGTGCGTACCGAAGCTGGGTCGTTCGACGGTTGCCATGCGACCGCGATTGTGACAGGCGCTGGCCGGTCAGCCAGACCGTAAGCCAGATAGCATCGCCGCTCGGTGGCGAAGATCAAGGTTGAGAACCCGATCGTCGAGCTCGACGGCGACGAGATGACCCGGATCATCTGGTCGTTCATCAAAGAGCAGCTGATCCTCCCCTACCTCGAGGTCGAGATCGAGTACTACGACCTCGGAATCGAGAGCCGCGACGCCAGCGAAGACCAGATCACGGTTGACGCCGCGAACGCGATCAAACGCCATGGCGTGGGGGTCAAGTGCGCGACGATCACCCCCGACGAGGCGCGGGTCGAGGAGTTCGGCCTGAAGGAGATGTACCGCTCCCCGAACGGGACGATTCGCAACATCCTCGGCGGCGTCATCTTCCGCGAGCCGATCGTGATCTCGAACATCCCGCGGCTGGTCCCCGGCTGGACGAAGCCGATCGTGATCGGCCGCCACGCCTTCGGCGACCAGTACCGCGCCACCGACCTGGTCGTGCCGGGCGAGGGGACGCTGACCCTCACCTACACGCCGAAGGACGGGGCCGAGCCGGTCGAGCTCGACGTCTACGACTTCCCCAGCGGCGGCATCGCGATGGCGATGTACAACCTCGACGAGTCGATCCGGGAGTTCGCCCGCGCTTCGATGCGCTACGGCCTCGACCGCGGCTTCCCCGTCTACATGTCGACCAAGAACACGATCCTCAAGCGCTATGACGGCCGCTTCAAGGACCTCTTCGCCGAGGTCTACGAGGCCGAGTTCAAGGAGGAGTTCGAGGCCGCCGGCCTCACCTACGAACACCGCTTGATCGACGACATGGTCGCCGCCGCCCTGAAGTGGGAGGGCGGGTACGTCTGGGCCTGCAAAAACTACGACGGCGACGTCCAGTCCGACACCGTCGCCCAGGGGTTCGGCTCGCTCGGGTTGATGACGAGCGTGTTGATGAGCGCCGACGGCAAGACCGTCGAGGCCGAGGCCGCCCACGGGACCGTCACCCGCCACTACCGCCAGCACCAGCAGGGCAACCCCACCTCCACCACCCCGATCGCCTCGATCTTCGCCTGGACCCGCGGCCTCGCCGCGCGCGGCCGGATGGACGACACCGCCGAGGTTTCCAGCTTCGCCGAGACGCTTGAGCGCGTCTGCGTCGAGACCGTCGAAAGCGGGAAGATGACGAAAGACCTGGCGCTGCTGGTGGGCGGCGGCCAGGAGTACCAGACCACGCAGGAGTTCCTCGCCTCCATCGACGAGAACCTCCAGCGCGCGATGGCTTAACGGCCTTCACCACCTTCCAAACCCCCGACTCCGAGGAGAGGATTCCGTGAGCACCACCCCTGTCAAGGTCACCGTTACCGGCGCCGCCGGCCAGATCGGCTACGCGCTGCTGTTCCGCATCGCCAGCGGCCAGATGCTCGGCCCCCAGACGCCGGTCGAGCTAAGCCTGCTGGAGATCCCGCCGGCGATCAAAGCCGCCGAGGGAACCGCGATGGAGCTCGACGACTGCGCCTTCCCGCTGCTCAACAGGGTCGACATCACCGACGACCCGAAGAAGGCCTTCGACGGCTGCAACGTCGGCCTCCTCGTCGGCGCCCGCCCCCGCGGCCCCGGCATGGAACGCTCCGACCTGCTCGAGGCCAACGGCGGCATCTTCAAGCCGCAGGGCGAAGCGATCAACGCCGGCGCCGCCGACGACGTCAAGGTCCTCGTCGTCGGCAACCCCGCCAACACCAACTGCCTGATCGCGATGTCGAACGCGCCTGATGTTCCTCGCGAGCGCTTCACGGCGATGATGCGGCTCGACCACAACCGGGCGAAGACGCAGCTCGCCAACAAGCTCGGCAAGCCGGTCAGCTCCGTCAGCAACATGACCGCCTGGGGCAACCACTCCGTCACCCAGTACCCCGACCTGGTCAACGCCCGGATCGAGGGGGAGAAGGCCTGGGACGCGGTCGACGACGAAGCTTGGATCGCCGACGAGTTCATCCCGCGGGTGGCCAAACGCGGCGCCGAGATCATCGACGCGCGCGGCGCCTCCAGCGCAGCCTCCGCCGCCAACGCCGCGATCGACCACGTCCACGATTGGGTGTTGGGCACGGCTGACGGTGACTGGGTCTCGATGGGGGTGCCCGCCGACGGGTCCTACGGGATCGGCGAGGGGATCGTTTGCGGGATGCCGTGCAGCTGCAGCGGCGGCGAGTGGAACATCGTCCAGGGGCTTGAGGTCCCGGGCTTCTCCCGCGAGCGGATCGACCGCAGCGTGATGGAGCTGCAGGAGGAGCGCGACGCCGTCAGCCAGCTCGGGCTGATTTAGATAGTGGAGAAAACTTCAGTGAAAACTGGAGGTAGAAGCAAAAAAGAGGCCGGCATATGCCGGCCTCTTTTTAGGAGTAACGGTGGTGCTCAGCCGGCGGCCGGGTAGTACTGACGGCCGTCCTTTTTCACCCTTCCCTCTTTCTCGAGGTCGCCGAGAACCCGGTAGAGGTAGTTGGGCTTGATTTTCATGTTTTTGGCGACGTCCGAGGCGCTGATGCCGGGCTGCGCCTCGATCAGTTTCACCGCCTGGTCACCGCGGGTACCGCCACGGCGTTTACGGCGGCGGCGTGGCGCACCTGCACCTGCACTCGCACCGGTGGAGCCGGATGCGGCTTTTTTCGAGCTACCGCGCGGACGGCCCGGGCGGCGGCGGCTGCTTTTCCCGCCCAGCTCCGCAAGGGCGCGCTCGAGGCGCTGGCGCTCCTCGTCGAGGTCGGCGAGGCGTCGCTCTACGAGCTGCCGGGCCTCATCGAGGACGTTATTCGTGGGGGGCATCTAGTTCCTTTCCATCCAAAGTAAAAAAATACTTACGGTCAGTCTGCCAGAGTCACCCGAACTGTGACAGTTAGATACAGCGAATCAAGTGGTTTTTTTACTCAGGTTAGGCCCGGGGGAACGCGGCCGGGAAGCGCTCGGGGTTGGAGAAGATGCGCACCGCCTCGACCGCGCCCTCGGCCACCTGCACCGCGATGATGCCGAGGAAGCCCTCGGAGGCGCTGTCCATCCGGATCCCCGGGTCGCCGTTGACGAGCACGCGGGTGAAGACCGGGTCGCTCGGCCAGGCGGACTTGCGCTGCACGCCGATCATGAAACGGGCGACTTTGTCGGCGCCGTAGACGGGCTTGCGCGCGGCGGTGACGACTCCGCCGCCGTCCGAATACATGACCGCGTCGGCGGCGAGCAGCTCGCGCAGCGCGTCGACGTCCCCGGAGAGCGAGGCGGCCATGAAGGCCTCGGCCAGCCGCTGCCGCTCCTCTTCGCCCACCGCGCGGCGCCGGCTGGTGTCGCCGGCGTGGTCGCGCGCGCGTTTGGCGATCTGGCGAACGCTGGCGGGTGAGCGCTCGAGGACGTCGGCGATCTCCGCGTACTCGAGGTCGAAAGCGTCGCGGAGGACGAGCACCGCCCGCTCCACCGGGTTCAGCCGCTCCAGCGCCCCGAGCAGGGCGAGGTCGAGTCGCTCGGCCTCGATCGCCCGCGACTCCGGCGTCTCGGGATCGGTCAGCAGCGGCTCGGGCAGCCAGGGACCGACGTAGACCTCGCGCCGCGCCCGGGCCGAGCGCAGCCTGTCGATGGCGAGCCGGGTGGTGACCGTGACCAGGAAGCCTTCCGGGTTGCGAACCGCGCCGCTGTCGGCCCCCTGCCAGCGCAGCCATGCGTCCTGGACGACATCCTCGGCCTCGGTCAGCTCGCCAAGCAAGCCGTAGGCGATGCCGAGCAGGCGCGGGCGGCAGGCGATGAAGGCGTCTTCGCTCATGCGGCCAGCGCGACCGGGGAGCGCAGGGCGGCGGATGCCGCGGCGGCGCCGCTGGCGAGCGCCGCGTCGACCAGCCAGCCTTCCTCGCCGACCCAGTCGCCGGCGAGGTAGAGGCCTTCGCCGCGGTCGACGCTCGGCCGTCCGCGGAGGCCGCCGCTCCTCGGCGTCGGGACCGCGGAGACCGCGACCATGCGGGGGAGGAAGCGCTCGAGCGTCGCCTCCTGGCGCCAGCCCGGCTGGACCGTGTCGGCCAGCTCCTCGAGCGCCGCCCGCGGTTCGCGCGCGTAGCTGGCGAGGGTGAGGAGGACGCCGTCGCGGTGCTCCGGCGGCGAGTGGCGCGAGAGGTAGGTCGGCCTGTCGACGCCGAGGGCGAAGCGCCGCGAGCGGCGCGGCAGCCTGCGCAGGCCGAGGTCGAGGACGCTCAGCTCGGCGGCGGGCCCGGGCGCCACTGGGGCCTTCTCGCCGAGCAGCTTCGCGGCCGCCTCGGGGCCGCCGGCGGCGAGGACGACGACCTCGGCCCGCAGGGTCTCGCTGTCGAGGCTCAGCTTCCAGCCCTGCGGCTCGCGCTCGAGGGCGCGCACAGCCGCCCGCGCCCGCAGCGTCGCGCCGGCCGCCTCGGCCTTCGCGGCGAGCGCGTCGACCAGCGACTGCCAGCCGCCGCGCAGGTAGCGGACGCCGGGGAAGAGGCCGATCTTCAGCTGGGTCGCGGCGACGTCGGCGCTGAGGCTCTCCTGGTCGGCGACGAAGGTCGTCACCCGGACGAGGGCGGCGGCGCTCGCCCGCGCCCGCTCTGAGCCCAGGCTGCGCCGCAGCCACTCCGCGGCTGAGATCTCGGCCAGCTCCCCCGGGTTGGTCCGCTGCAAGCGCAGGAACCAGCGCCCGAGGTGCCCGGAGCCGCCCAGCGTCCGCTTCGGCTTTCCCTCCCTCGGGAAGACGGAGGCGGCGGATGCGGGCTGCCACCAGTCCAGCTCGATCCCCGAGGCCTTCAACTCCCGTCCCGCCGGCCCTCCCACGTAAAGCGCGTGCGGCCCCTGGTTGAGCACGAAGCCCCCGCGCTCCTCGGAAGCGGCCCGCCCTCCCAAGTGCGGCCCAGCCTCCAGGAGCAAGGTCTCGAAACCACCTTCGGCCAGCCTGCTCGCCGCCATCAGCCCCGCAGGCCCACCGCCGACAACCACCGCTTTTCTAGATCCGTTCATGCCCCCTAGACGAGGAAGCATGGCGCTTTGTGACAGCTGGGAGGGCTAGGCCCTGTACTTGCTTCGCTTCTTGGGATAGGTGCGGAAGACGTGGTCCCAAAGCGGCGAGGAGACGCCGTAGCCGTAGCTGTGGTCCTGGAAGTGGTGGCGCATGTGGTGTTCGCGCAGGCGCTTGCCGAAGTCGGTCCTGGGGACGAAGTGGTGCACGTAGTAGTGCGTGTAGTCGTAGAAGAGGTAGCCGAGGAGGAAGCCGCCGAAGACCGGGAAGGCGGCGTCGCCGAGGATCGCCCAGAAGGCGAAGAAGAAGAGCGCCGCCAGCGGGATCGAGACCGACGGCGGCATCACCAGCCGCATCTTGTCGTTGGGGTGGTCGTGGTGGACGCCGTGGATGATGAAGTGCATGCGCCGGCCGAAGGCGTTGTCGGGCTCCCAGTGGAAGACGAGCCGGTGCAGCCAGTACTCGGTCAGCGTCCAGACGCCGACCCCGGCCAGGGTCAGCCCCGCCATCTGCCAGAGGGCGTAGCCGCGATCGCCCCCGATCCACTCCATCGCCACCACCACCGGCAGGAAGATCGCCGCCGGGATCGCGGGGTGGACGCGGGAGAAGAAGTTGAGGAAGTCGCTCTTGAAAAGTGGGGGAGAAGCGGAGAGCTTCTCGGTCCTGGGATGACTCTCCATCGCCGTCGATATTAGCGACGGCGACCCGCGTTCCCGCAAGACGCAGGGAAGCTGTGACGAAGCTGTTTCAAAGAGGTAGCGATTTGCGGAATCGGCCCCGACGCGTACCCGGCACCGATGCAAACATGCGCCTCGTGCCGCGCAAGCCAAAGCCGCCGACGTGTGAGGACTGCTATTTCCGCAAAAATCTCCTCTGCGCCCTCGAGCTGAACGAGGCCTGCACCACCTTCCGGCCGAACCGCCCCGAGGGCCTCGTGCCGCCGCGCCAGCCGGTGCTCTTGATGCGCGCCCCGCGCTGGGCCTCGCGCACCGCTTAGTCTCGCCTCGCGGCCGTCGCGCACTATGTTTTGGCGCGATGCCCCGTCGGGATCTATACGTCGACTGGAGCCGGACCCGGTACGTCACCCGCCGGGAGAGCGGCTTCTCGCCCAACATCGACGTCTACTACTGCGGCGAACCGCAGCGGGCGATCGTCAAAGTCGACCTCGCCGGCGTCGAGCTCTCCGAGGTCGGAATCGAGGTCAGCGGCCGCCACCTGGCGATCGTCGGCGAGCGCCACGTGCAGGAGACCGAGGGCCGCGTCTACCAGCAGGTCGAGATCCCCTCGGGTCAGTTCCGGCGCGTGGTCGAGTTCCAGGTCGAGGTCGACGCCGAGGGCGCCAGCGCCACCTACGAAGACGGGATCCTGCGGATCGAGCTGCCCCTCCGCGACCCCTCCGAAACCACCCGCCGCGTCCCGATAGGACGGAAATGAGGGAAGACGAACCGGCCCTGATGGAGGGCGCCCCGGTCCTGGAAGTCGTCGACTCGCCGCTGGACGCGGAGGACGCGATCCGCGCCAGCCAGCCGCTGCCGGAGGCGCTGCCCGTGCTGCCGCTGCGCGACACCGTCCCCTTCCCGGAAACGCTGGCGCCGCTGGCAGTCGTCCAGCAGCGCTCGATCCAGCTCGTCGACGACGTCCTCGGCTCCAACCGGATGCTGGTGATGGTCACTGCCCGCGACCCGGAGAACGAGGAGCCGGGGCCGGGAGACCTCTACGACGTCGGCGTCGTCGGCGCCGTCGCCCGCATGGTCAAGGTCCCCGACGAGAGCCTCCGCATCCTCGTCCAGGGGATGCAGCGGGTGAAGCTCGGCGGCTACGTCGCCGAGCAGCCCTACATGGTCGCCCGCATCTCGCCGCTGCCGGACGTGATCGAGCCGAGCGCCGAGCTCGAGGCGCTGAGCCGCAACGTCCAGCGCACCTTCTCGGAAATCATCGAGCAGATCCCCTACCTGCCGGAGGAGCTGCAGATGGCGGTCGCCAACATCGACGACCCAGCCGCGCTCGCCCACCTGATCGCCGGCGCCCTGCGGATCGACACCGAGGAGAAGCAGCGGCTGTTGGAGGAGGTCGACGTTGCCAAGCGTCTGCGCCACCTCTCCCAGCTGCTGGCAAGCGAGCTCGAGGTCGTCCAGCTCGGCACCCAGATCCAGACGCAAGTGCAGTCCGAGATCGACAAAGGCCAGCGCGAGTTCTTCCTCCGCCAGCAGCTGAAAGCGATCCAGGAGGAGCTCGGCGAGGGAGACGAGCAGCAGGCCGAAGCGAACGAGCTGCGCGAGAAAATCGAGGCGGCCGGGCTGCCCGAGCAGGCGCTGAAAGCGGCCGAGCGGGAGCTGACGCGGCTAGAGAAACTGCCGCCCGCCGCGGCCGAGCACGGGGTGATCCGCACCTACCTGGAGTGGCTGACCGAGCTGCCGTGGTCGAAGGAGACCGAGGACAACCTCGACCTCGGCCACGCCCGCAAGGTGCTCGACGCCGACCACTACGACCTAGAACGGATCAAGGACCGGATCCTCGAGTACCTGGCCGTGCGCAAGCTCAACCCTTCTTCGCCGGGGCCGATCCTCTGCTTCGTCGGCCCGCCCGGGGTCGGCAAGACCAGCCTCGGCAAATCGATCGCCAAGGCGCTCGGGCGCGAGTTCGAGCGGATCTCGGTCGGCGGCGTCCGCGACGAGGCGGAGATCCGCGGCCACCGCCGCACCTACATCGGGGCGATGCCGGGGACGATCATCCGCGCCCTGCGCGACGCCGGCTCCCGCAACCCCGTCTTCATGATCGACGAGATCGACAAGATGGGCGCCGACTTCCGCGGCGACCCGGCCTCGGCGATGCTCGAGGTGCTCGATCCGGCCCAGAACGACAGCTTCCGCGACCACTACCTCGACCTCGAGTTCGACCTCTCCGACGTCGTCTTCATCGCCACCGCCAACGTGCTGGACACGATCCCGGGGCCGCTGCTCGACCGCATGGAGACGATTGAGCTCGCCGGCTACACGCTGGAGGAGAAGCGCCAGATCGCCCGCCGCTACCTGGTCCGCCGCCAGATCGAGGCGAACGGGCTGAAGCCCTCGCAGATCGAGTTCGCCGACGCGGCGTTGACGGCGATCGTCGAGGAGTACACCCGCGAGGCGGGGGTCCGCAACCTCGAGCGCCAGATCGGCACCATCTGCCGCAAAGTCGCCCGCGAAGTCGCCGAGGGCAAGAACAAAGGCAAGGTGAAGATCTCCGGCAAAAAGGCGCGGGAGCTGCTCGGCCGCCGCCGCGTCTTCGCCGAGCAGCGGCGCCGGACCAAGGACCCGGGCGTCGCCACCGGCCTCGCCTGGACGCCGACCGGCGGCGACGTCCTCTTCATCGAGGCGACCTCGATGCCGGGCTCGGGGAAGCTGACGATCACCGGGCAGCTCGGCGACGTGATGAAGGAGTCGGCGCAGGCGGCGCTCTCCTACGTCCGCGGCCACTGCCGCGACGTCGCCCCTGAAGTCGACGACGACTGGTTCGCCAAACACGACATCCACATCCACGTGCCCGCCGGCGCCGTGCCCAAGGACGGCCCCTCGGCCGGGGTCGCGATGACCGTCGCCCTCTCCTCGCTGATCAGCGGCCGCGCCATCCACAACGACGTCGCGATGACCGGCGAGGTGACGCTGACGGGGCAGGTGCTGCCGATCGGCGGCGTCAAGGAGAAGTCCCTGGCAGCGCAGCGCGCCGGGATCAAGACCGTGATCCTGCCCAGCCGCAACGAGGGCGACGTCGACGAGATCCCCGAGCACGAGCGCGGCAAGCTGGAGTTCGTCTACGTCGACGAGGTCTCCGGGGCCCTCGACGTCGCCCTCTCTTAGTGCGCAACCGCTCCCGCGCCTTCTGGATCGTCGTCGGGCTGACCGCCCTCGGCGCCGGCCTGCGCTTCGCCACCCTCGGCGTCCAGGCCTACCATCACGACGAGATCGTCACCGCCAGCCGGGTGCTGCGGGTCGGCTTCGGGCACGCGATGGACGCGGTCGGGTTCTCCGAGTCGGCGCCGCCGCTCTACTACGCGCTCGCCTGGCTCTGGACCCAGGTGGCCGGGACGGGGGAGTGGGGGCTGCGCTCGCTCTCCGCTGTCGCGGGAGTGGCGACGATTCCGGTCGCCTACTTCATCGGCAGGGAACTGCGGGGCGCGCGCGCGGGCGTGGTCGCGGCGGCGCTGGTCGCCGTCAACCCGATGCTGCTCTGGTACTCGCAGGAGGCACGCGCCTACTCGCTGCTCGCCTTTTTCTGCGCCGTCGCCTTGCTCTACTGCGTGCGGGCGATGCAGTCGGAGCGCCCGGACGAGAAGCGCGACTTCGTCCTCTGGGGCGTCTTCTCGGCTTTGGCGCTGGCGACCCACTACTTCGCCGTCTTCCCGCTCCTCGCCGAGATCCTCCTGCTCGCGCGCCGGCGCGGGCGGGCGATCCTCCGCGGCCTCTGGATCGTCGGCCTGGCGGCGATCCTGCTGGCGCCGCTCGCCTACCACCAAATGTCCTACGGCCACGCCGAATGGATCGGCAAATTCAGCCTCGGGCACCGGCTGGGGGAAACCGCGGTCACCTTCGCCGTCGGCGAGATCGGCGACATCATCGGCCGGGCCGAGCACCCCGAGCCGGCGCTGGTGCCGCTGGCGCTGATCCTCGCTGGCTTCGTCCTCTTGCTCTGGAGGGGAAGCCGGGAAGAGCAGCGCTCTGCCGCGATCCCGCTGGTCGTCGGCGCGGCGGCGATCGGCGTGCCGCTGCTGCTGGCGCTCGGGCCGGGGGGCAAGGACTTCGTGCTCTCCCGCAACCTGTTGCCGGCGCTGGTCCCGATCCTGATCGCGGTTGCCGTCGCGCTGACGGTCGAGCGCGCCCGCCCCCTCGGCACCGCCGTCGCCGTCCTCCTCGTCGTCTACTCGTTCGGCTTCAGCATCCGGGCGAGCACCGACCCCGACCTGCAGCGGCCCGACTGGGAGGCGGTCGCCAAGCACCTCGGTCAGCCCGACGGGCCGCGGGCGACGGTCACCTGGGTGATCGGGGAGGCGCCGCTCCGCTACTACCTCTCGACCGGGGCGATCCAGCTCAAAGCGTCGGAAGGCTATGACTGGCTGGTCCGCGAAATCACCTTCGTCTCTTTGGGCGAAGCACCGCCGCCGCCGGCGCGGCTGCTCGGCCCGGGCTTCAGCGAGACCGGCCGCGAAGAGGTCGGCGAGCTCTTCATCCGCCGCTACCGGGTAAGCGGCCCGGAGCTGGCGCCGCTGCGCCTGCGAGGCATCCGTCACGCCCAGACGAACTTTCGAAACAACGGCGTCCTTTTAGATGGTGTTGGCCCCGGATGATCACCGGGTATGGGTCAGAGGGTTATTCTGCGTATCGGCTACGGAACCCCAGTGAGGAGATGGCATGAGCAAGACGAAAACTGCGCGCGCCGGTGACATCTATGAGACCGCCCGCGAAAATCCTTATGTGCAGCGCCTGATGGAGGACGAAGACCTCCGCGACAGCCTCAAAGACGCATTCGAATCTGCGAAGAACGCCTACGGCCGCGCGACCGGCAACGGCAAGGGCACGGTCAAGGCCGTGACCACCGACAAGAAGGTCCAGAAGGACCTGCGCAAGGCGGCAGAGAGCCTGCAGGAAGCATCCGAGAGCCTGCGCAGCAAGCCGAAGCGGCGCAAGGGCGGCATCGGCCGTCTCCTGCTGATCGCGATCATCGGCGGCGCGATCGCCCTGGCCGTGAGCGAGGGCGCCCGGAAGGCCGTGCTCGACGCGCTCTTCGGCGCCGAAGAGGAGTTCGAGTACACCTCCACCACCAGCATCAACGGGTCCTAGGCAGGGCCTAAGCTAGGGCTGGATGGAGGCTGCGACCAAAGAACGGGAGCTGAGCGGCGACAAGGCGCAGCGCATCGTCGACGCGATGCGGGATTCCGTAGCCCGGCGCGGCGCCGCCGGCTCCACGTTCGAGCACGTCGCCCGCGAGGCGGGCGTCAGCCGCGGCCTTCTCCACTACTACTTCGGGACGAAGGAGCGGCTGCTGGTCGAGGTCGTGCGCCGCGACACGGAGCTGCGGGTCGATCGGCTCGACGAGCGGCTGGCTGGGGCGAAGACGGTCGACGGCGTGCTCGACGCGCTCGTCGCCAGCCTCACCGACATGATCGAGAACGAACCCGGGTTCTTCCTCCTCCTCTACGAGCTCTTCAGCGCCGGCCGCCGCAATCCCGACATCCAGCGCGAGGTCGGCCAGCTCTTCGAGAAGACCCGCTCCCACGTCGCCGAGGTCCTCCAGGCCAAGGAAGAGGAGGGCGTAGTGAAGCTGCGCTTCGCGGCCGAGGACGTCGTCTCCTACCTCTTCGCCCTCGGCGACGGGTTCGCGCTGCAGGCGCTCTCGGATCCCTCCCGCGACACTGCCGGCGCCTTCGCCGTCGGCGTTGCCTCGGCGCGTTACCTGCTCGGCTCCGAGTAGCTGCTGTGCCCTAAAGCCAACCGGCGCGCTTGAAGCGCCAGTAGAGGAAGACGCAGATCGTGAGGACGATCGCGAGCACGGTCGGGTAGCCGAAGCGCCACTGCAGCTCGGGCATCGTCTCGAAGTTCATCCCGTAGATGCCGGCGACCATCGTCGGCACGGCGGCGATCGCAACCCAGGCGGAGATCTTCCGCATGTCTTCGTTCTGGCGCATCGAGACCTGGGTCAGGTTCGCTTCCAGGGCGCTGTCGAGGAGCTGGCGGAAGTTCTCGATCCGCGTCGCGACCCGCCGCAGGTGGTCTTCGACGTCGCGGAAGTACTCGTGCAGCGCCTGCGGGATCACCGTCCCCTCCGCCCGGCACAGCTCTTCCAGCGCTTCGCCGAGCGGGACCGCGGCTGCCTGGAACTCGAGCACCTCGCGCTCCAATTTGTAGATCCGCTCGGTCGGGTTCTGGCCTTCGCCGAAGACCTGCAGCTCGACTTCGCGGACGTCCTCGTCGAATCCGTGTGCGGCCTCCATGTAGCCATCGACGACGTGGTCGCAGATCGCGTAGAGGACCGCGCCGGGCCCTCGCTCCAGCAGGTCGGGCCGGCTCTCGAGCCGCTCCCGCACCTTGGCGAGGTCGGCGTTGCCGTGGCGGACGCTGATCACGAACCCGGGAGCGACGAAGACCGACAGCTCCCCGACTTCGATCACCTCCTTCGGGTCCACATATCGCGCGGTCTTCACCACCACGTGGACCGTCTCCCCGTACTCCTCCACCTTCGGCCGTTGGTGCGCTCGCACCGCATCCTCGACCGCCAGCTCGTGCAGCCCGAACTCGGCGGCGATCGCCCCGAACTCCTCCTCGCTCGGCTCGACCACCCCGATCCAGACGAAGGCCCCGGTTTCCGCAGCCGCCTCCCCGGCCCTCTCCAGCGACAGCTCCCCCTCCCGCCGCCGTCCCCCCTCATAGGCCGCGCAGTCGACGATCATCGTGCCCTAGGAAGACGAGGTTTGTCGATCTCGGCGGGGGAAGAGATACCGGGTGATGACAAGGGCAACGCCTATCAGCTCAACGAGAGTAGTAACCAGCCAAACTTGGATAACCGACGCTTCAAGCTGCCAGTTTTTCCCCTCCCACGAGTAAGCAACGAAGACAGCGTCGGCGACGACTAGCTGGGCGGTAATCAGCCAGAGCAGCCAGTTGGCGTACTTCTTCTTTAGCTTGATGTCCTGGAAGTGATCGATCCCCACGAGTGCCTTGTGGTCGTGGGGATCGAGCCCTTCCATCGGAACGGCATTTTCGAGGTCTTCTTGCGATACGCCCGCTTCGGCGAGCTTGCTTGGCTGAACCTGCTCTGACGAGGGCTCCACCGGCTCACCGGGGTTCCCCGTCAACTTGCTCTCGCTCACGTTCAGGAGAGTCCTAGATTGTCCAGCCGATACTGCATTGACTCCGGCGAGACCCCAAATATCTGTGCCATCCGGAAAGCTGCCAGCCCTTGGTCGTTGAAGGTTTTGACTCCGACCTCCGGCATCAGCAGGCTAGCTGCGAAGCTGTTGGCGTAGCGCTCCTCCTCATCGGTCCCGGTCGAAGATCGCGCATCCCGGTAATCCACATATTCGTACTGCTGCTGGGGGCGCGCTGCCCGGCGGATGTAGTGGCCGAGCTCGTGGGCACAGGTAAAGCGCTTCCTGTTTCTGCTGTCTTCGGCGTTGAGCAGGATGGACGGATCCTTACCCTGTTTCTTGACCAATGCTCCCGAGACGTCGGGTTTCAGGTTGGTGCTCAGCACCTCGACGCCCAACGATTTTGCGATGCGAACGGGGTCAATCGGCAAGGCCCCGTCCCAGCATTCCTCAAGCAATTCGGAGGCATCTTTTTCTGCTTTTCTATGACCAGCCATAAGACGAGTGTAGACCTCCCATCTACGTATTTAGCTTTGTAGAGCCAATCCCGTACCTGGGACCTTAGCTTGGCTGGCGGCAGCCAAAACACCTCATATGTCAGGAAGCTTGACAAAAATTCCCCGATGATGAGCCACGGCCCGGTCCTGCGCAAGATCAAGGCTGCAGCCAAGAAACGGGCCAAAGCCGAAGAGGCAAAACGCGAAGCCACTGCGCAGTTGCAGAACTACTGCAGGGAGGCGCGAAGGGCGGGAGTGCCGGTTACGCAAATCGCAGTTGAGGCGGGCCTCTCGCGTCAAGGTGTCTATGACCTCACCCGATAGGGCCAAGTGACGGCGCGCACGGAGTGATGCGGGTCACAGACCCGGGTCCCGCAGCCGGGGGAGGCTGGCAGAGGCTCAACCCGGCGACGAGGAGGTTCTGGCAGTGAAAGACGCGATGAGGTCACTGGCGCAGGTGCTCGGCAGGCGCCGTCGCTGGGTTGTTGGCGGGTGGGTGCTGATCGTTCTTCTGGCCTTGCCGTTTGCCTCGAAACAGACGGATCACCTCACCGGGGGCGGTTTCGACGTTCCCGGCAGCCAGTCGATGAAGGTCAGCGAATCGCTGCAGAACGACTTCGGCTCGCAGGCCGACGGGATCGCGGTGGTGCTGAAGGCGGAGCCCGACGCGAGTACGGCCGATCGGGCGGCTGCGGTGGCGCGGGTGCAGGAGGAAGTGTCGACGCTCGACGACGTCACCCTCCCCGCCCCTGCGGCGAGGCAGGCGCGGCGGCAGCTTCTCGCCGGAAACGACGTGGTGCTGGTGCCGCTGCGCAGCGACCTCTCCTCCGATGAGCTGATTGACCCTGCCGCGACCTTGCGCGAAGACCTCGACCCGGGCAGCGTCGACGCCGGGGTCACGCCGTACCTGGTCGGGCAGCCGACGATCTGGGCGGGGATGCAGGAAATCTCCAAGGAAGACCTCGCCAAGGCGGAGGGGACCGGGTTCCCGATCGTCGCGATCATCCTCCTCGTCGTCTTCGGCTCGCTCGCCGCGGCGGCGCTGCCGCTGGCGCTCGGCTTCGTCAGCGTGCTGGTCACCGGGGCGCTGATCTACTTCTTCTCGCTGCAGCTGGAGACCTCGGTCTTCGTCACCAACATGGCCTCGATGATCGGGATCGGCGTCGCCGTCGACTACTCGCTCTTCATCCTCGCCCGCTACCGCGAGGAGCGCGAAGCCGGGCGCGAGCCGGCCGAGGCGCGGGCGCTCTCGCTCTCGACCTCCGGCCTCGCGGTCACCTTCTCCGGCCTCGCCGTGATCATCTCCCTCGCCGGGCTGTGGATGGTCGACAACCAGGCTCTGCGCTCGATGGCGCTGGGGGCGATGACCGTCGTCGCCGTCTCGATCCTGACTGCGACGACGCTGCTGCCGGCGCTGATCGCGATGCTCGGCGACCGGGTGCTGCCCGGCGGCGTCGTCGGCAAAGTCGAGCGCTTCTTCCAGCGCCGCTTCTACCGCCGCCGCACGCCCGAGCAGGCCGCGGCCGGGAAAAACCGCTTCTGGCGCGCCTGGACCGAACGGGTGATGGCGCGGCCGTGGACGGCGATCGTCGGCGTCTCGGCCGTCCTGCTCCTGCTCGCGAGCCCGCTGCTCTCGCTCGAGACGGGGACCGAAGCCATCGCCCAGTTCCCCAAGGACAGCGATGTGCGGGTCGGCACCGAAATCGCCTCCGAGCAGCTCGGCGGCGGCACCGACCCGGTCCAGATCGTCGCCCGTTTCGACGGCCCCGCCGGCGGCGAGGACAAAGCTGCCGTCGTCGGCTTCACGCGGGAGCTCGAAGGCACGACCGGTGTGGCCGGAGTTGCTGTGCCCGCCTACACCGAGGACGGCGACAGCGTCCTCCTTCAGGCAACCCCGAGCGCTCCCAGCGAGTCGGATGCCGCCGTGGCCCTGGTCGACCGGCTTCGCGACAGCGTCG
Organism: Solirubrobacterales bacterium; assembly: GCA_045805765.1. Classification (GTDB taxonomy): domain Bacteria; phylum Actinomycetota; class Thermoleophilia; order Solirubrobacterales; family 70-9; genus VAYN01. The sequence continues at coordinate 10,355 of JBJMKN010000054.1, read as the reverse complement.
TCCCGGCCTCGACGCTGGCGCAGCAGGCCGAGGTCAGCGTCGGCGGCGAGACCGCGCGGGGGGAGGACGTCCGCAACCAGGTCAGCGGCTCGATGTGGAAGATCATCCTCTTCGTCCTCGCGCTCAGCTTCCTCGTCCTGATGGTGATGCTGCGCTCGCTGATCCTGCCGCTGAAGGCGGTGTTGATGAACCTGCTCTCGATCGGCGCCGCCTTCGGCGTCCTCGTCGCGATCTTCCAGTGGGGCTGGCTCGACGGCTTCCTCGGCTTCGAAAGCCAGGGGGCGCTGGACACGATCAACATCCCGCTGATCTTCGCGATCGTCTTCGGCCTCTCGATGGACTACGAGGTCTTCCTGATGTCGCGGATCCGTGAGCGCTACATGGTCCACGGCGAAAACGAGCGCGCCGTCGCCGAGGGCCTCTCGACCAGCGCCCGGACGATCTCCTCGGCGGCGCTGATCATGACCTCGGTCTTCGCCGTCTTCGTCCTCACCGGCGTCCCCTCGATCAAGGAGCTCGGCGTCGGCTGCGCCGTTGCGATCGCCCTCGACGCCACCCTCGTCCGCCTCATCCTCGTCCCGGCGGCGATGAAGCTGATGGGCAACTGGAACTGGTGGTTCCCGAGCTGGCTCGACAAGCTGGTGCCGGACTTCAGCTTCGAGGGCGGCTCGACCGAGGGCGAGCCCGCCGCCGCCGAAGCCTGAGCGCATGCACAAAAAAACTTGACTGTAGGCCCGGCAGCTGTTTAGCTGCCGGGCATGGGAGAGCGCATCGCGAGGCGGCTGAAGTCGACGGCGCTGGTGGCCCTGGTCGCCGCGGTGTGCGCGATCAGCTCCGCTTCGGCGCAGGCTGAACCCCTGATCGAAGCCGACTCCTATCCCACGACGATCGACGGAACCGCGTTGGCGGCCTCCATCTTCACCATGGAAGGGGGCTACAAATGGGAATGCAAAGCGACGGCGATGTCGGGAGAACTGGTGGCGAAATCCGGCTCCCTCACACTCTCACCGACCTACGGGGAATGCCGCTGGAACTACCCGGTGCTCGAACCGCCGGTATGGCGGGTCGTGACTGTGACAATGAACGGCTGCGACTATCTGCTGCACGGGCTGAAACGGACCGAAGCAGACAAATATTCCACCCTCGCCGACCTCAAATGCCCGGCCGGCCAACAGGTTGTCGTTCACCTCAGCTCCACCACGTTTCCGACCTGCAAGGTCACACTGCCGGCGCAGTCAAACCTCGCGGGAAGCAACCTGATCGACAAAACAGGCAAAGAAAAAAGCGCCGATGACGTCGAACTGCAGCTCGGGATGGGCGGCATGGCCTTCACGCAGGACATCGCCGGCTGTCCGGTCGCGGTCGGTGCGCACTCGACCTTCTCGATCGTGAACCAGATGACACTCAGCGGCACATCGGGGGGCAAAGGGGTCGGCCTGCGGGTGAGCGGCGAATAGCACTCTCCTCAGCGCTGGCTGCTCAGCCAATAGGATGGCTCGGTGACTTCGGGTGGAGACGAGATCGCCTTCGCCGGCGCAGCCCGGCAGGCGGAGATGGTCCGGGCGGGGGAGGTCTCGCCGAAGGAGCTGGTGCAGCTCAGCCTCGATCGGATCGCGCGGCTTGATCCGGAGCTGAACGCGTTTCGCAAGGTGTTTGCGGAGAAGGCGCTGCTGGAAGCCGAGCAGGCCGAGGCGCGGGTCAAGGGTGGCGACGAGCGGCCGCTGCTGGGGGTGCCGATCGCGATCAAGGACGAAGTCGACGTCGCCGGGGAGATCAACACCCATGGCACCGACGCTTTCACCGAGCCGGCCGAGGCCGATGCGGAGTTCGTCCGCCGCCTGCGCGAGGCCGGCGCGATCATCGTCGGCCTGACGCTGCTGCCGGAGATGGCGATCTGCGGCTTCTCCGAGTCGGCGACCTACGGCGTCACCCGGAACCCCTGGAACCCACAGCGGACTCCCGGCGGCTCGAGCGGCGGCTCGGGCTCTGCCGTCGCCGCCGGGCTGGTTCCGATCGCTTCCGCCGGCGACGGCGCCGGCTCGATCCGCATCCCCGCCGCGTCCTGCGGCCTCTTCGGGCTGAAGCCGAGCCGCGGCCGCGTCCCGCTCGACCCCAACCTCGAAGGCTGGGGCGGGCTGGCGGTCGAAGGCTGCCTCAGCCGCTCGGTCCTCGACGCCGCCCTCTGGCTCGACATCGTCTCCGGCGGCTCCCGCGAGCCCGAGGCGCCGCCGCCGCCGGAGCGCCCCTTCGTCGAGGCCGTGAAGACGCCGCCCGGCAAGCTCAAGATCGCCTGGTCGACGAAGCCGCCTCGCGCAGCGGCGCCGCCGACGGTCGACGACAACGCCAAAGGCGCGGTTGCCGACGCCGTCGAGCTGCTCGCCGGCCTCGGCCACGACGTCTCCCACCGTGACCCCGACTGGGGCAACATCGGCAACAACATCACCGCCCGCTTCCTCGGCGGCGTCGCCGAGACGGTCAGGGCGGTGCCCCACCCCGAGCGCCTCGAAAGCCGCACCCGCGGCTTCGGCCGGCTCGGCGGGATCCTGCCCCGCGGCCTCTACGAGAAAGCGCGCAACGAGGGCCGGGCCGGCGACGCCGCCCGCGTCAACGCGATCTTCGACGACTACGACGTGCTCCTGACGCCGGTGATGGGCGGAACGGCGCTGCCGATCCGCCGCTGGGAGGGCAAGGGCGCCCTGCAGACGGTGCTGGGGATGAGCCGCTTCTATCCCTACTGCGTCCCCTGGAACCATCTCGGCAACCCGGCGATGGCGGTTCCAGCCGGCTTCTCCGCGGAGGGGATGCCGCTCTCGATCCAGGTGATCGGCCGACCCGGCCAGGAGGCGACCCTGTTCTCGCTCGCCGCCCAGATCGAGGCCGAGCGGCCCTGGGCGGACCGCCGCCCACCGATCTCCTAGCCGAAGACCTTGCGGAACCGCGCCAGGTCGCGGACCTTGCCGCGGGGGCGGATCCGGCGCTGAAGCATCATCTTCAGCTGGTTTGCATCCGGTTTGCCGGCGGCGATCCAGTCGGCCCAGCTGGCCTCGATCGTGACGTTCGGGTTCGGCGCCTGTCCCGGCTCGGCGCGGGTTGAGCCGTTGTCGAGGATCAGGTGCCACGGCTGCGCGTCGGTGAACTGCCACTGCAGGACGAAGGGGGAGCCGTTTGCTGCCGCCGGGTCGGCGACCCGGCTGATCAGGTCGAAGTAGAGGCGCTGGATCTCCGGGTCCTTGCTCGGCGGCGGGCCTTCGGGCGAGCCGATCACCCCGGCCATCATCATCTCCACCTGGCGCTCTGCCACCTCCCGCTCGTCCTCCTCGGGCGGGAAGGGGAAGACGCCCGGGGGGAACTCCTCGGTCGGGAAGCCGATCGTCCGCCAGCGCTGGCGGATCAGTTTCATCCCGAAGGCGTAGATGTCCTCGAGGGAGAAGCCGTAGCACTCGGTGTAGGAGCGGTCCATGTTCGGCGGCGAGAAGACGGCGGGCCCGTAGGGGAGCGTTTCGCGCAGCAGCTCGATCACCGCGGCGCGGTTTTCCTGCCAGCCAGGGGTCGGCTCGTTGAGCAGCTCGGAGAGGACCTTGACGCCGAAGCCGATGTGGCGCTGCTCGTCGCGGGAGACGTTCTCCATCCCGGCGGTGAAGCCGGGCATCGTCTCCTCGGAGGCGAAGAAGTCCTCGATGAAGTGCTGGCCGGGCTGGGCGAGGCTGCCCTCGACGATCAGGTGGTAGAGGGTGATCGCCTGCGCGAACTTCGGCACCGAGCGATCCTTGCGCAGTTCCTCGGCCATCACGTCGAGGCGGTCGAAGATGCCGCGGTAGCCCCAGTTCAGCTGCGGCAGGGTGGAGGACAGCGTCTGCTGGATCGAGTCGCCGCCGACTCCGATCACCTCCTTGAAGAAGCGGTGGAAGAAGATCGAGTGCCGAACCTCGTCGACCTGCTGGGTTGCCAGGAAGTAGGACATCTCCTCGGTCGGGGCGGCGGTGACGTAGGGGGCGAGCGTGTCGGCGACCCGGTCCTCGCCGTAATAGAACATCGAGTAGATCCACATCGCCGAGCGGCGCTGGATGTCGGTCAAGGCCTCCCAGCCAGCGCGGTCCTTGGAGAAGTCGAGGTCGTAGGCGCTCCAGTTGCCCTGCTCCCAGCGGTGGTAGAGGTCCTCATAGGTGATGTTGTCCATCAGGCGCTGGGAAGCGACGCTCATCGTGTCTCCTTTTGGTGTCCTGGTTCGCTGCGAGGAGACTAGCGCGATCCTGGCCAGCTGGCCAGGAAGTGGGCGGGGCCCCGGGTCGTGGCCAGGGCCCCGCCGAAATTACCTGCCTATTTGACGAATTCGCGGACCTGTCCGTAGACGGTCGCGTCGCTCATCAGCGCGCTGTGCGACATGCACGCCGTTTTCGTGTTGGTGGCGCCGGAGAGGGCCACGCTGGAATCCGGGTTGATGATTTCGTCGCAGGGTGACCACCAGGTGCCGTAGTTGACGGCGCCGGGGGTCTCGTCGGTCGCGTTCAGTTCGGCGAGGAATTTGGAGCCAACCCGCATCTCCACGCACGAGGTGCTGAAGCAGAAGTTGGCGAATTCGGTGCCGTGGTTTGGGCCGCCGAGCGAGACCCAGTCGTCGACGTTCGCTTCGCCGCCGGCGACGAACTTGATGTACCAGCGGGTGTTGAGGCTGCCCATCGAGTGGGCGATGATGTCCACCTTGGCCGCGCCGGTCGCTTTCTTCAGCGCTTCGACGCGGGATTTGACTTCGGTTTCCGCCAGCGTTTTGTTCGAGGTACTGGTGTTGTAGCTGTAGGCGCTCAAATACGATTTCGGGTAACCGTCTTTTTCGAAGTTTTTGATCATCGTGCTCCAGACCGAGGAGCTCTCCGACCAGCCATGGACGAACAGGATCGGATCCTGCGCGCTCGCTCCGGCCGGGACGAGGGCGGTACCGGTGATGCAGAGGGCGATCGCACAGAGGATCGCCGTCAGACGCTTGCTGACCATTTGTTCTCCCTATCTATTTTTGAGCGCAGGCGCCTCCCAAAGCGCGCTGCTGTAGGACCCGAGCAGACCGGTTAAGTACTCGGGAGCGCTTGAGTAAATCAGAGATCAGGCAGATGCGCCAGGCTCGGCGGGTGACGGCGCCTCGATCTCGCGCTTGAGGATCTTGCCCGTCGGCCCCTTCGGCAGGTCGTCCATGAACCAGACGAGGCGGGGGTACTTGTAGGCGGCGATCCGCTCCTTCACGTACTCGCTGACCTCCCCCGGCGTCAGCTCCTCGCCCTCGTGGCAGACGACGGCGGCGCCGATCTCCTCGCCCAACTGGTCGTGGGGGACGCCGAGGACCGCGGCTTCGCGGACCTTCGGGTGCTCGTAGAGCACCTCCTCGACCTCGCGCGGGTAGACGTTGTAGCCGCCGCGGATGATCATGTCCTTCTTGCGGTCGACGATGAAGAAGTAGCCCTCCTCGTCGACGCGGGCCATGTCGCCGGTGTGGAACCAGCCCCCGCGCATCGCCTCCTCGGTCGCGTCGGGCCGCTGCCAGTAGCCCTTCATCACGTTGTGGCCGCGGATCACGATCTCGCCGACCTCGCCCTGCGCCACCTCGTTGTCTTCCTCGTCGACGACCTTCATCTCGACCTCGCGCAGCGGCGTCCCGATCGAGCCGGGCTTGCGCGGCCGCCCCGGGTGGTTGGTGCTGGCGACCGGGGAGGTCTCCGAGAGGCCGTAGCCCTCGAGCAGTTCGCAGTCGAATGCCTCCTCGAAGCCGCGCAGGACCTCGACCGGCATCGAGGCGCCGCCGGTGATGCAGATCCGCAGCGAGGAGGTGTCGAACTCCTCGCGGCCCGGGTGGTGGAGCAGCGCCCCGTACATCGTCGGCACCCCGTAGAAGTGGGTGACGCCGTCGCGCTGCATGATCTCCAGCGCCTCGCCGGGGTCGAATTTCGGCAGCAGGGTGAGCGTCGCCCCGACCCGCAGCGAGGCGTTCATGCTCACCGTCTGCCCGAAGGAGTGGAAGAGCGGCAGGGCGCCGAGGGCGATGTCCCCGCGCTTGACCTCGCAAGTCGTCTCGGAGGCGATCTGGGCGTTGCGGTGGAGGTTGAAGTGGGTCAGCTCCGCGCCCTTCGGCTTGCCGGTGGTGCCGGAGGTGTAGAGGATCACCGCGGTGTCGCCCTCCTCGGTGGCGGCGAGGCCGGTCTCCGGCTCCTGGCCGGCGAGCAGCCGGGCGAAGCTCTGCGGCTCGACCTCGATCAGCTCCGCCCCCGCCTCGGCGGCGCCCTCGCGCGCCTCCTCCTCGAAGCCGTGCCAGGCGAGCAGCAGCTTCGCGCCCGAATCCTCCAGGTAGAAGGCGATCTCCCGCCGCTTCAGCAGCACGTTCATCGGCACGACGACGCCGCCGGCACGGAGGACGCCGTAGTAGGAGATCGGGAACTCGAGGACGTTCGGCAGCATCACTCCGACGCGGTCGCCCTGCTGCAGCCCCTTCTCGCGGAGCACCGCGGCGAGGCGGGCGCTGCGCTCGTCGAGCTCGGCGTAGGTCAGCTCCAGCTCGCCGAGGCGGACGGCGACGGCCGCCGGTTCGGCTGCGGCGCTCTCGGTGACGGTCGAAGCGAGATTCAGGCCCATCGTGTTCCTCCCCGGTGCGAGTGTTCCCGAGGGCCAGTCTAGGAGGGATTGCCGCGCAGAGGGTTCGGTAGGCTCGCCGCGATGGAGGACCTCGGGCACGCCGTCTCCTACCTTGTCGCCAAACGCGGGATCCCCGTCTTCTCCAGCGACGGCGAGAAGGTCGGCCGCGTCACCAGGGTTCTCGCCGCGCCCGAGGCCAACCTCTTCGACGGAATCATCTTCGACACCGGCGGCCTCAACGGGCGCCGTTTCGTCGATGCCCCCGAGGTCGAGACGATCTACGAGCGGGGCGTCGTCCTGACGATCGACGCGGCGGAGGCGGCGGAGCTGCCGAAGCGCCGGAGGTAGGGGCGCATCCGGCGGTTTCTGACTAGGATGCCGCGGATGCGGAAACTAATCTTGATCATTGGAGCCTGCCTGGCGCTGCTGGTGGCCGGTTGTGGCAGCGACGATTCCTCGACCACCTCGTCGTCAGGCGAAGATACGTCGGGCTCGCAGCAGGCCGAAGCGCCGGAGAAGAAGACGAAGCCGAAGGTGGAGAAGCCGAGCGGGGCGCCGCCGAAGGAACTGGTCACCAACGACCTCGAAGAAGGGTCCGGGCCGGAAGCGAAATCCGGGGACACCGTCACGGTTCAGTACGTCGGCGTCAACTACAAGACCGGCAAAGAATTCGACTCCTCCTGGTCCCGCAGCGAACCCTTCTCGTTCACCCTCGGAGCCGGCGAAGTGATCCCCGGCTGGGATCAGGGCATCGAAGGGATGAAGGTCGGCGGCCGCCGTGAACTCGTGATCCCGCCGGAACTGGGCTACGGCTCCGCCGGCGCTCCCCCGGCGATCCCGCCCAACGAAACCCTGGTCTTCGTCGTCGACCTCGAAGCGGTCGAATAGCGCCGGCGGCGCGGGATCATCACCCCGTGCCGCGCTCGCCGCTCCCCGAACGACTGACCGCCCAAGCCCTCTCGGGTGAGCCGCTGCGCTCGCCCGAGGCGGTGGCGGAGCGGCTGCTTGCGGTGCAGGGGCAGGACCCGCGCGGCGCGAGGCTGGCGGTCCGCGCCCGCACCACCGGCGTAACCGCGGCCGATGTCGACCGGGCGCTGAGCGAGGAGCGCTCGCTGCTGATCACCTGGCTCAACCGTGGGACCCTGCACCTGGTCCGCAGCGAGGACTACCCGCTGCTGCAGCAGCTGACGACGCCGCCCTTGCGGACCTCGGCGCAGCGGCGGCTGCGCCAGGAGGGGGTTAGCGACAAGGACGTCGAGCGGGCGGCGCGGATCATCGAGAAGGCGCTGGCCGAGGACGGCCCGCAGTCGCGCGTGCAGCTGCGCGAGCGGCTGGAACGGGCAAAGGTGCCGACCGCGAAACAGGCACTGATCCACCTCCTCTTCCTGGTCGCCGTGCGCGGGATTGCCGTCCGCGGGCCGATGGTCGGCAAAGAACATGCCTACGTCCTCGTCCGCGACTGGCTCGGGGAGCAGAAGCCGCTCGACCGCGAGAAGGCGCTGGCGGAGCTGGCGCGGCGCTACCTCGTCGGCCACGGGCCCGCCGACGATCGCGACCTCGCCCGCTGGGCGGGATTGCCGCTGCGCGACGCCCGGGCCGGGCTGGCGGCGATTGCGGGCGAGCTTCAGGAGCGCCCGGACGGGCTCGTCGACCTGGCGAAGCGCGCCGCGGCCGAGCCGCTGCCACCGCCGCGCCTCCTCGGTGCCTTCGACCCGCTCCTGCTCGGCTGGACCTCACGTGAGGAAGTCGTCGGCCCCCACAAGCTGCTCGTCACCAACAACGGAATCTTCAGGCCCTTCGCCCTCGTCGGCGGCCGGGCGATCGCGACCTGGGGCCTCGCCGGCGGCAAGGTGACGATCGAGCACCTCGGCAAGGTGACGAAGAAGGACGCCGCCGCGCTCGAGGAAGACGCGCGGCGGGTCCTCCAGTACCTCGGCTCTTAGGGCTGGTCCTGGCGCTGCGGCGGCATTGCCGGCGCCGGGGCGGAGGCGGGGGCGGGGATGGCCTGGCCCGGTAGCGCCTCGGCCTCCTGCTCCCAGACCTCGTTCAGGGAGCTCTGCAGGTAGAACCACATGCCCGGGGCGAGCAGCAGGTAGAGGATCAGCACGATCCAGCCGTTGACCGACTCGCGGCCGGCGATCTTGGCGGCGCCCTGGACCCGCTGGGTGCCGCGGTAGTAGGTGACGAGGGCCGGGACGATGATCAGCCCGCCCGGGAAGAGCGCCAGGACCGAGTTGGTCGGGTTCTGGCCGAGGTCGTAGCCCTTGGCCTCGCCGTAGGCCTTCAGCTCCTTGTTGATCTTGTACCACCAGACGAAGTGGTAGATGCCGAAGGTGACGAACGGCAAAAGCGCCACGGCCCACGGGCTGCGCACCTTCACTTCCTGCTCGGTGCCGCGAATCTTCATCTCGTAAGCCATGACTCTCCGTTCCTGTGGATAGGGGTGCTTAGGCCACTTCGACCACGGCAGCCTCCCGCTTTAGGCGGACCGGTGCAGCCCTGAAACATCGAGCCCGGTCCGGGAATCCGCCTGAGGGCCCCCACAATAGGATCTGAACAATGGAACTTGCCGGCGAGCTCCTCGAACGATTGGATTTCTCCACGGCGGTTGAGAAGGCGGCACCCGCCAAAGGCGAATTTTTCCCGTCGCGGTTGGAGGCCGAGGCAGCCCTCACCGCTGGTGCCTCATACGTCGAGTGGGTCGAGGCCCGTTTTCGCGCCCGCTACGAGTCCCCGGAGGCAGAGATGGTGTGGGTGCCACGGTCTCGGCCGGGGTACCGCCCGGTCCCGCACCTGCCGTTTCTGGAGCGCGCTCTGTTCCAAGGCCTCTCAGATCTTCTTGCGCAGGAGCTGGCCGATGACAGCGAGCGACTGAATCTCAGGTCCCTTTCCGAGCCCGACGAAGGGGATCGACGAAACTTCGAGCGCCTCCCCCTCGAAGATGAGCAGATCGAGTTCATAGCCCTGGCAGATATTGCCAGCTACTACGAGTACATCGATCATGTCCAGCTGGAGAGGGACATCATCGATTGGACCGCTGACGTCGACCTGGCCGACGGCATGGGACAAGCCCTGGCCACGATGGTCGGAAGGCAGTTCGGAGTTCCCCAGGGCCCACGCGCCTCTGACCTGCTTGCGGATCTCTACCTCTCGGCCGTCGACCGGGTGCATGGACGAAATGGGGTAAAGGCCTGGCGGTACAACGATGACTTTCTGATCGGGGCGAGAGGAGAGGAGCATGCTCTCCTGCTCCTCCGCGATCTGGAGAAGACCCTTCGGGATCGCGGTCTGGTTCTCAACCATGAGAAGAATCGTGTGGTGACCCGGGGCACCTATGGGGAGTGGGTGGACTCACTGGCCCAGAGGCTCACCGAAGCCGCCATCGAAAACATCGGAGCCACTCTCTACGGGTTCGACCCGGAGGCCTTTGCCGCTTTTGAAATCGGGGATGCAGAGGTCGAGCCGGTCGAAGCTCTCTTCAATCAGGCGATCGACGACAGCAACCCTGACCCTTACCGGGTCAATGCCAGAATCCTTCAACAGGCGCTTCCGGCATTGGCAAAGGAGTACTCACTCGCGCCTTTGGAGCGTCTGGGAGAGTTGGCGACCGACTGGCGGTCCCACGCGAGGCACATCTCGCTGTATCTGAGAGAGCTGATCGGTACCGACGTCGAGGAGGAGATGGTCAAAGCGGTAGGGGAGCTTCTCGATCAGAACGACGACCTTGTGCCCTGGGTCAAGGG
>JBJMKN010000053.1:0-15546 GCA_045805765.1 Solirubrobacterales bacterium | reverse complement strand
CCGGGTGCAGACCGGCTACCTGCGCTACTACGCCGCCGTGCTGCTGATGGGCCTCACGTCACTCGGCGCCTTCTTCCTGATCTCCGCATGACCGTCCACCTGAGCTTCCTCATCTTCGCCCCCGCCGTGTTCGCCCTGCTCGGCGCGTTCGGCGGCCGCATCGGCTCGGTCATCGCGCTGATCGGGACGATCGTGACGCTGGGCTACGCCGTGATCCTGCTGTTCGACTTCGACTACGCGGGCGGTCTCCAGTACGTCACCGACGACGAGTGGATCTCGGAGCTCGGCATCCGCTACTCGCTCGGCGTCGACGGCTTGAACCTGTGGCTGGTCGCGCTGACGGCGCTGCTGTTCGCGGCGTCGGCGCTGTGGATCGTGCTGCGGGCGCCGGATCGCGCCGGGCTGTTCTCGCTGCACTTCGGCATCGCCGAGACCGCCGTGCTCGGCGCGTTCCTGGCCCAGGACCTCGCGCTGTTCGTCCTCTTCTTCGACCTGATGCTGGTGCCGTTCTACTTCCTCTTCGGCGCCTGGGGACACGACCGCAGCGGCGAAGGCGGCCTCACCGCCTCGGCGGCAACGCTGAAGATGATCGTCTACACCCTGATCGGCTCGCTGCTGATGCTGGTCGCGGCGATCGCCACCGCGGTCCTCGCCGCCGACGGCGGCCACCTCACCTTCTCTCTCGCCACCCTGGGCGAACACGGCCTCTCCGAGGGCAGCCAGCGCTGGATCTTCTGGTTCTTCGCCGCCGCCTTTCTGGTCAAGATGCCGGCCTTCCTGCTCCATGGCTGGATGCCGGACGCCTACCGGGCGGCGCCGCTGCCGGCGCTGGTGGTCTTCTCCGGCGTGCTCGCCAAGGTGGGCGCCTACGGCTTCCTGCGGGTGGTGCTGCCGCTCTTCCCCGACGCCACGGTCGAGTTCCAGGAGGTGGTCCTGGTGATCGCCCTGGCCTCGATCCTCTACGGCTCGGTGATGGCCTTCACCCAGACCAACGTGCGGCTGATCGCCGGCTACTCGTCGGTCGCCCAGCTCGGCTTCATCACCGCCGGGATCTTCGCCCTCCAGGCCGACGGCTCCGACGGCGCCGTCCTGCAGATGGTCAACCACGGGCTGGTGGTAGCTCCGCTGTTCATCATCATCGCCCTGCTGCTGGAGCGGACCGGGACCGAAGACATCCGCGAGATGGGCGGGATGGCGCTGCGGGCGCCGGTGCTGGCAGCGCTCTTCCTGATCGTCGCCCTGGCGACCCTGGCGATGCCCGGCTCGGCCAACTTCATCGGCGAGTTCTACATCCTCAACGGGCTCTTCCAGGCGAAGATCGTCTTCGCCTTCGTCGCCATCAGCGGCGTCGCGATGTCGGCCTACTACGCGCTGCGGCTCTACCAGCAGACGATGCACAACCGTGCGCCGGAGGGGCTCCTCTCGCGTGAGATCGGCCTCCGCGACGGCCTCGTCCTGGTGCCGCTGGTGCTTTGCATCATCGGCCTTGCCCTCTACCCGCAGGTGGTCCTCGAGCGAACGGGCCCGAGCGTCGAGAAGACGGTCGCCAAGGTGCGCGAGGACGAAGCGCCCGAGGCGAAGCTGGCAAGGAAAACGAATCAACCCGGCATCTCCATAGCCCGCGACTGGGAACCGACCCTGATCGAAGAACCATGAACTTCAACGAGCCACATCTCGACTACGCCGGCATCTCGCCGCTGATCGCCCTCACCGTCGGCATCTGCGTAGTCCTCCTCAGCGCCGTCTTCAAACCGACCAAGCGCTGGGCACCCGGCCTGACGACGATCGCCCTCGCCGCCACCGCCGGGCTGCTGATCTGGCAGTGGGACGACCCGAAGACGCTGATCACCGGCGCCCTGCGGCTCGACGACCTGGCGATCTCGATCTCGCTGATCGCGATCCTCACCGCCGGCTTCTGCGTCGTCCTCTCGCTGCGCGAGCGGGCGACCGAGGAAGCCGGCTCCGGCGAGTACCACTCGCTGCTGCTGGGATCGGTCCTGGGCATGGTCCTGCTGGCGCAGGCGACGAACCTGGTCAGCTTCTTCGTCGCCCTGGAGACGCTCTCGATCCCGCTCTACATCCTCTGCGCCACCAACCTGCGGCGCGAGGGCTCCCTCGAGTCGGGGCTGAAGTACCTGATCGTCGGCTCGATCGGCTCGGCGACGCTGCTCTACGGGATGGCCTTCCTCTACGGCGGCACCGGCGCCACCAACTTCGCCGGGATCGCCGACGGGATCGCCCGCAACGGCCTCGACGGCGACCCGCTGATCCTGATCGGGATCGCGATGGCGGCCGTCGGCCTCGCCTTCAAGACCTCGATCGCCCCCTTCCACCAGTGGACGCCGGACGTCTACCAGGGTGCGCCGACCCCGATCACTGCCTTCATGGCGGTCGCGACCAAGGCCGCTGCCTTCGCCGTCTTCCTCCGCTTCTTCGACGTCGCCCTCGGCTCCCAGCTCGACGACTGGCAGCCGGCGCTGGCGGCTCTGGCGGCGATCTCGATCGTCGTCGGCAACGTCGGCGCTCTCGGGCAGGACTCGCTGAAGCGGATGCTTGGCTACTCGGGCGTCGCCCAGGCCGGCTACATGCTCGGCGGCGTCGTCGTCCTCTCCGAGTCGGGGGCGAGCTCCCTCGTCTTCTACCTCGCCGCCTACGCCTTCATGAACCTCGCCGCCTTCGCGGTGATCGTCGGCCGCGAGCGGGAAACGATCTTCGGCGACGACATCCGTGCCGTCCGCGGCCTCGGCGCCGAGCGGCCGCTGCTGGCCTGGCCGCTGACGATCTCGATGCTGGCGCTGGCCGGGCTGCCGGCGACGGCGGGCTTCATCGGCAAGCTCTACCTAATCGAGGCCCTGGTCGAGGGCGACTACACCTGGCTCGCGGTCTTCATCGCGGTCGGGACGATGATCTCGCTCGCCTACTACCTGCGGGTGGTGGCGGCGATGTGGATGCGACCCGAGAGCGAGGCAGCGCCGGGGGCGCGGCCGGTGATCGCCGGCGCCTCGCCGGAGGCCGACCCGGTAGACCCCGAAGCGGGCCGCCGCTGGTACGTCGTCGGCCCAGCGCTCCTCGCCGCCGCGGCGACGGTCTTCTTCGGCATCATCCCGCAGCCGCTGGTGGAGTTCGCGAGCCACGCGGGCGCGGCGCTCTTCGGGTAGAACCACCCGATCGGCGTCCTCCTCACCACCGTCGCGATCGTCGCGGCCGTCGCCTTCGGCGTCTGGTCGGAGGGCCGCTGGCCGCAGGGGGCGGCGAAGGCTTCGCGGACGGCGCTGACGCTGCTGCTCTACGTGCTGCTGCCGCCGGTGATCTTCTTCAACATCGCCGCCAGCGAGATCGACGTCAGCCACGGCGTCGGCCTCGTCCTCGGGATCGTCGCCTCCTCGCTCGGGGCGCTGTTCGCCTGGACGATCGCCAGCCGCTTCTTCGACCTCACCCGTCCGCAGGTCGGCGCGGTCGTCTGCACGGTGCTCAGCGTCAACACCGGCTACCTCGGCTACCCATTGGCGGTGGCGCTGCTGGGGCGCGACGAACTATCGACCGCGGTCCTCTACGACGTCCTCGTCACCGGGCCCTGCCTGCTGCTCGGCGCCTTCGCCGTCGGCGCCGCCTTCGGCACCAAGGCGGGGGAAACCCCGCGCCAGCGCGTCGTCGCCTTCTTCACCCGCAACCCGCCGCTCTACGCCGCGATTGCCGGCCTGCTCACGCCCGACGTCCTCGCCCCCGACCTCCTCGTCGACGCCTCTCAGATCCTGATCGTCGCCATCCTCCCGATCGGCTTCTTCGCCGTCGGCGCCACCCTGGCCGAGAACGCCGAACACGGCGCCCTGCCGATGCCACCGCCCCTGACCCGTCCGGTGATGCTCGTAATCGCCACCCGCCTCGCGATCGTCCCCGTCCTCCTCATGCTGCTGGCCGCCCCCCTGATCGACCTCCCCCCGGCCTACCGCCTCCTTTCGGCAATGCCCTCAGGCCTCAACTCCCTGGTCATCGCCCACGCCTACGGCCTAGACATGGAGATAACCGCCGAGGCCGTGACGTGGTCGACGGCGATCGTCGTACTGGCGGCGCTGGGATCGCTGCTGCTTTGAGCTTAGAGCTGGGTGGCGATCGTTCCGATCAGAGCGGCGATCAAAGCCAGAAGTGCAGCACCGAAGCCAAAGCCGATTTGGATCAGCGTCCGCTGCAGGGAGTCGAAGCGACCGTTGAGTTCCCTAAATCCTTTGTCCATACGGGCAAAGCCTTCGTCCATCCTCCGATCCACCCCGTCGAACCTCTGGTCGATTGCTCGGAACCGCTCGTCAAGGCGTCCGTCGTCCCATTCCACCATCTCTACCTCCCTCTCCGCGACCATTGCCTCCATGCCTGAGACCGTAGCAGACAAAAACATACGTAACTGGAACGTTTCTGTAAATCTTTGAGCGTGCTCCACCACGTCGGAATCGAGGTTGCGCCTGCTGACGTCGAAGCCGCTGCCGGCTTTTTCGAGCTGATCGGGTTTACGCGGGTCGAGCCGCCGCCGACGCTCTCGGAGTTCACCTGGCTCGAGCGCGAGGGGACGCAGGTCCACCTGATGCCGGAGGAGGCACCTACGGTTCCCTCGCCAGGGCACCTGGCGGTGGTCGTCGCCGACTTCGGCGGCACCGTCGAGCGCCTGCGCGAGCGCGGCTTCGAGGTCGAGCCGAAACGCGAACACTGGGGGGAGCCGAGGGCGCTGGCGATCGCGCCGGGGGGCCACCGGGTCGAGCTGATGGCCGCGCCGCCCGCGCCGCAAACCTGAAGCCGAGCGGGCCGGTGACGGCCCGCCGGGTCGCCGACTACGATGCCCCGGTGCGCTACCCGGTCGAAGACTTCACCGCCGAGGAGCGGGCCCTGCTCGCCCCCCATTTCACCAACCTCGACCGGCCCGTGTTCGCGCTCGTCAACCTCCCGGAGACGGTCAAAGGCGCGCTTTTTGCCCGCTATTCGCGGTATTCCGGGACGGTCCGCCGCCTCTACCTGGAGGAGTTCGCGGCCGACGCTCCCGCCGGCGGCCGCCCCTTCGACCAGGACGAGGGCGCCCGCGCCGCGCAGCTGTATGAGCGCATCTTCGTCGGCTACGGCGACGACTCGATCGCCCAGCTCGGCGGCGCCCACCTCGCCTGCGAGTGGGTCTCCAACATCCTCACCAAGATCCTGCAGCGGGGGCGCCTCGCCGCCTACCTCGAGCAGTCGACCCGATACATCCCCTACGACAAGCCCCTCCCCGACGGCGGCTATCGCTTCTACCGCGATGGCGAGCTGGGGCCGGAGTTCGCGGAGGCGATGGACGAGATCTTCGCGATCTATTCCCGCTCGCTCGGCGAGGTCGAAGCCTGGGCGGCGGAGCGCTGGCCCCGCGGCGAGGAGCCCGAGGCGGCCTGGCGCCGCTCGATCAAGGCGAAGGCGCTCGACCTCCTGCGCGGCCTGCTGCCGGCGGCGACCCTCAGCCACGTCGGCATCTACGCGACCGGGCAGGCCTACGAGCAGCTGATCATGCGGCTGATGGCCTCGCCGCTGCCGGAGGCGCGCGAGTTCGGCGGGATGATCCTCGGCGAGCTGAAGCAGGTGGTCCCGAGCTTCGTCTCCCGCGTCGACCGCCCCGACCGCGGCGGCGAGTGGATCTCCTACCTCGAGCGGCGCCGCGAGCAGACCGAGCAGTGGGTCGCCCGCCTCGGCCTCGACCGCCGCGGCGGGGGCGACGACGCGCCCTCGGTTGAGCTCCTCCACGTCGACGGCTCCGAAGAGGGCCTCCTCGCCTCCTCCCTCTTTGAGACCGCAAGCGCGCCGGAGCCGGAGATCCTCGCCCGCATCGACGTCCTCGGTCGCGAGGAGCGCTCGCAGCTGCTCGGCGCCCTCGTCGGCGATCGCGCCAACCGCCGCTACCGCCCCGGCCGCGGCTTCGAGGCGCTGCGCTACCGCTTCGAGATCATCTCCGACTACGGCGCCTTCCGCGACCTGCAGCGCCACCGCATGCTGACCTGCCAGTGGCAGCGGCTGACGCCGGACCTCGGCGCCGGGATCCCCGAGGAGGTGCGGGAAGCGGGCGTCGGCGGCGAGTTCGAACGGGCACTCGAGGTCTCCCGCACCGAGTACGAGCGCCTCGCCGATGCTGGGCTTGCCGACCTCGCCCCCTATGCGCTCAGCCTCGCCTACCGGATCCGCTACACCCTCGACCTCAACGCCCGCGAGGCGATGCACCTGATCGAGCTGCGCTCAGGCCGCGAGGGCCACCCTGCCTACCGCGCCGTCGCCCAGGCGATGCACGAGCGGATCGCCGCCGTGCACCCCGGAGTCGCCGCGGCGATGTCCCACGTCGACACCTCGGCCGAGCCGCGGCTGGAGCGGATCATGAGCGAGATCCGCACCCACCGCAAGCGCGTCGGCTCCGGCCACTCCGAGTAGCCGCCGCTACTCGCGCTGCTTGCGCTTGCGGCGCTCGCCCGTCTCCTCGTCGACCTCGTCG
Source organism: Solirubrobacterales bacterium (assembly GCA_045805765.1). GTDB lineage: Bacteria > Actinomycetota > Thermoleophilia > Solirubrobacterales > 70-9 > VAYN01. The sequence continues at coordinate 9,062 of JBJMKN010000053.1, read as the reverse complement.
GCTTCGAGATCGTCGTCGTCCCAGCCCTCCTCGGGCTCGAGTTCCCCAGCTGCTTTCTCCCCCGGCGTCGGCCAGGGGATCGCTTCGCCGGCTGCCCAGGCCGGCGGCCTGCCGCCGGGGACGATGCCGAGCGCGAGCAGCCCGAAGTAGACGAAGAAGACGAGCGTGACCAGGAGGAGGACCGGGCCGAGCAGGACCGCGACGCCGGCGACCATCGCCAGGGAGCCCCAGAAGCGCGAGAGGATGCCGGTCCGCATCGCCCAGAGGCCGCTGTAGAGGAGGGCGACGGCGAAGCCGAGCGCGCCGGCGAGGCCAAGGCCGGTCGCCAGCGGCGCCAGCGAGGCTTCGGCCAGGGCGTTGGAGGCTTCGTCGTCTTCGACCTTGCGGTCTTCGCAAGCGCGGAGCGGGGTCTCGCCCTTGCCCGGGTCGTATTCGTTGACGAGGAAGTCGTTGCCCTCGTCCTTGCGCTCGTCCTCACAGTCTTCCTTCGCTTCCTTGGCAGTCAGGGTCGAGTCGGCATCGCCGGCGACGAACGCGTCGGCGCCTTCGTTGTTGACGCCGATCGAGAGCCCGGACGAGGCCGCGAGGAAGAGCGGCGCGGCGACGATCAACCCGATCAGCTGCGGGCGGACGCGCTCGCTGCGCGCCTGCACCGCCCGGAAGAGGTAGAGGAGCGGCAGCGCCAGCAGGAGGAAGGCCAGGACCTGCATCAGCCCCGAGAGGAGGATGGAGCCGCTGTGCTCGTGAGCTTCGCGCAGGTAGTCGGCGCTGCCGTCCCCGTTGACGCTGAGCGGCCGCGAGACGATCAGCAGCACGACGCCGAGGATGCTCGCTATCCCGACCGGCACCGCCCAGCGCTGCTCCCTGGCCCGCACCGCGGCCTTGCTGTCTTGCATCTATCCCCTCTCGTGGAAGTAGAACTGGGGCAGGACCCCTTCGCGCACGACGCGTACGCTACCCGAGCATGGATCAGGTCGAGAGCCCCCACGCCGTCGTCCCGCTCGAGGCCGGCGCCGGCCCCGATAACCCACCCTGCCCCGCCTGCGGCGAGCCGCTCTTCGGCTGGATTCCCCAAAAGGCCGGGATGGCGGGACCGGTACTGCGGTGCGAGAGCTGCGGCCTCGGCGTCATCGGCGAGCCAGGCGGGACCGAGGAGGCGCTGGGGGAGCTCGACCGCCTGCGCGACGGCGAGACGATCAGGATCGACAACCGGGCAAGCTTCGCCTGCTCGCTTGGCAATGCCGGCTGGGCCGGGCTGCAGCCGCAGGCCCACTACCTCTTCACCACCGAGGCGGTGCGACGGCTGGTCGCCCGCCGCGACCAGGTCGTCAAGTCGCAGCGCTGGCAGCCCGGCGCCAGCCTGGCGGCGACCTGGCAGACCCTGTTGAACAGCGTCACCTTCGGCCGCAACGCCGCCCTCGGGGCCCTGACCGACATGCCGGCGGTCCCGGCGCCGCAGCGGTGGCAACGGCGGATCGACGCCCTCGCCAGCGTCGTCCTCGCGATCCCGGCGCTGCTGATCGCGATCCCGGTCGAGCTCGTGGGCGGTCTCAGGGGTCGAGGCGCGGTTCTCGCCCTGAGGACCCATCTGCTCTGAACTGTTCCTTTTCCGTGCTAGACAACCAAAAGGAACAGTCGAACTAGCTCAAACCTTCCCGAGCCTCACGGACGAGGGTGACTGCCTCTGGGAACAGGACGCGGATCGCGTCGCGGACCTGCATCGCCTGCTCGTCGGCGGTGCCGGTGAGGTCGAGGCGGCCGATCGAGGCGACGGTCATCTCCACCGCCAGCTTGATCGCGTTGTCAGCCCAGGCGACCCGCTGCGAGGACTGCATCTGCTCCTGCAGCTCCTCCATCCGGGCGCGGAACTCCTCCGGGTCGCCGAAAAGGTTGAAGCCCTCCATCGCCCTGCATGTAAGCAGACCGGTGACGTCGCCGACCCGAAATCGGCACTTTCTGCGCGCCACCTGTGCGCCGGCCCGCCCTAGCGTCCCGGCGATGTGCAGACGCGGCGGGGAAAGCGGGTCGGCGAGCGTCGAGCAGGTCGCACTGGCGGCCCTGGTTGCGCTCCTCCTCCTGGCCGGGATCTCGGCGATCGCGGCAGGCGGGGACGTCGATGCTGGCCGGCGGCTCGCCGACGCGATCGGGCGGAAGCTGCGCTGCGCGCCGCATCTGCCCGACGGGTGCCGCCACCACCCGCTCGTCCCTGCCTATGGTTGGCCCCTGGCACGGCTGGCGCGAGCGCTGGCGCCGGAGCCGGCCGCGTCGGCGGGCCCCACCGGCCTGCCGTTGATGCCGGTCGACTTCCGCCGCTGCCGCCGCGAGAGCTGCGCCGTCGCCGCCGGCCCCCACCTCACCGCCTCCGGCCGCCGCGTCACCGCCTTCACCGAGATCGCCGACCGGCGCCGCTCCGCCGGCTGGATCGAAGTCGTCTACTGGCTCTACCGCCCATCGCTGGGCTGGGAGCGGCTCGCCCGCCGCGCCACCCAGGCCGACGTCGAAGCCGCCGCCGGCGTCGAAGTCCTGGCCGAGGACGATCCCGCTTTGGTGCCCTTGGAGACGCTGCCGGGCCGCAACCACTACGAGTTCCCGCCGGGCGAGCAACCTCCGTGGCAGTGGCGGGTAGGCGGCCGCTACCCAGGTTGGTCGAGCTAGCCGGACGCCTCCTGGGGGCTTGCAGCCTGCGCTGCCTTTTCGCCCTCCGCCTCCTCTTGAGCTTGGCGGATCAGGCCGCGCCAGTCGGTGGTGCGGAAGACGAGCAGCACCGAGAGGAAGCCGAGGACGACCGACCAGGCGGCCATCGCGATCTGCGTCCCGACCGAGAAGGAGAGGACCGCGGTCCGGGTCGGGCCATGCAGGGTCGCCACCAGCAGCGCCTGCTGGGCCCCGGCGCCACCGGGGGTGAAGGGAACGATGTTGGCGATCGCCTGGCAGCTCATCACCAGCATCACGTTGCCGACGGAGCCGTCGATCCCGAAGGCCTCGAGGAAGAACCAGAAGGCGGCGAAGCGGAAGAGCCAGCCGACCCCCTGCCAGGCGAAGACCTCGCGCATGTAGCGCCGCGGCTGGCGGAGGATGACGAGGCCCTGGCGGACCCGGGCCCAGAAGCGGCGCACCCGGTGGGCGAGCATGTAGATCGCGATCGCGATCGCCAGCACGGTGAGGCCGAGGGTGATGAAGAAGAGCTTCGGGTTTTCCGCCCAGAAGGAGATCTCGAAGGCGGGCAGCTTCGGAATCTGCGGCAGCGGCGGCAGCAGCCCCTGGGTGATCGCGTAGAGGAGGACGAGGACGCCGACGGAGGTGTCGAAGACCGTCTGCACGAGGAACGAGGAGGTGACCGCCGGATAGGAGGAGTCGGGGATCTGGCGTTTGACGAGGAAGACCTTGGTCGCGTCGCCGGCGTGGGCGGGGACGATCGCGTTGATCCCGGCGCCGGCCAGATAGGCCGCCGCCAGCGGCAGATAGGGGATCGGCTTGTCCGGATATGCCGCCCGCAAGACGTTGCGCCAGGCCCAGGCGCGCGCCAGCTGCATCGCCAGCAGGCAGAGCAGGGCGAGGCCGAAGACCGTCCAGTCCACTTCCGAGAGGTGGCGGAAGAATTCGGCCGAGGCGTCGAAGAAACGCCTGAAGCTGCCTTGAAGATCGGCGGTGGGCATCGCAGCTAGACTAGCCACGCTCGTGCCGGACACCGACACGCACACGTTGCCCACCGCCGCCGCCAAGGACCTCGCTGACGAAGCGATGTGCGAGCGTGCCCGCGAACGCTACGCGGGCGATCGCAAGAGCCGCTGGCGCCGGCGCCGCAAGCGCCACGCCCAGCTGCCGAACCTGATCATCATCGGCGGCCTCAAGTGCGGGACGACGAGCATCCACCACTACCTCGGCCTCCATCCGGAAATCCAGATGTCGAAGCCGAAGGAGCTCAACTTCTTCGTCGAGGAGCTGAACTGGGACCTCGGCCTCGATTGGTACGCGAGCCGCTTCGACGACCGCTTCAAGGTCCGCGGCGAGTCCTCGCCCCACTACACGAACCTGCCGCGCTTCGACGGCGCCGCCGAGCGGATCAAGCAGAACTGCCCCGACGCGCGCCTCATCTACATGGTCCGCGACCCGATCAAGCGGATCCTCTCTCACTGGGTCCACGCCACCGGCGCCGGCTACGAGCACGGCGACCTGGTCGAGGTCCTCTCCCAGCCGAACACCCAGTACATGAACCGCTCCAAGTACTGGATGCAGCTGCAGCCCTACCTCGAGCGCTTCGACCGCGAGCAGATCGCGATCATCACCCAGGAGGAGCTGCAGACCGAACGCGAAGAGACGATGCGCAAGGCCTTCGCCTTCGCCGGCGTCACCGAGACCTTCACCTCCGAGCAGTTCGACCGCGAGTGGGAGAAGTCCAGCGCCAAGGAAGGCGACAAATACCAGCTGATGGAGAAGCTGGTGAAACTGCCCGGCCTGCGCTCCTTCGACCGCAACTTCGACCGCCTGCCGGAGTCGATGCGCTGGATCGTCGAGAAGGTCGTCCACGACCCCGACAAGCCCCCGGCGCCGAAGCCGAAGCTCCCCGACGACCTCTTCGAGACCGTCCGCGCCCGCTTTACCGAGGACGTCGCCGAGCTGCAGAAGTTCGCCGGCCGCGAGTTTGCCGGCTGGCACGACTACAGCTGACGCGTCCGGGTAGCTTTCCGCCGATGCGGCGGCTTCTGCCAGAGCCCGGCGAGACCTCGGTCGAGCAGCAGCTCGATTCGTACCGTCCCTGGGAGAAAGCCCGCGAAGAGCGGCCCTTTCTCGCCGTCAACTTCGTCGCCACCGTCGACGGCCGCGCGACGATCGAAGGGCGTTCGGGCCCGATCGGGTCAGAGGCGGACACCGAGATGCTCGGGCGCCTGCGCTGCCGCTTCGACGCGGTGATGATCGGAGCCGGGACGATGCGGGTCGAGCGCTACGGGCGGCTCGCCTCGAAGGAGGAGACCCGAAAGCGGCGGGAAGCGATCGGCCTCGACCCCAACCCGCTGATGGTGATCGTCAGCGGGCGCCTCGACCTGCCCTGGGACGCGCCGCTCTTCACCGCCGGCGACGGTCGCGTCCTCATCCTCACCGCCTCCGAAGCCGAGCCGCCGGAGACCCCGACGCCGCTGCAGGTGCAGCGCCACGAGGGAGCGGTCAATCTGACCGAGGCGCTGGGGCAGCTCCGCCGCGACCACGGCGTGCGGGCGCTGCTCTCCGAGGGCGGCCCGCACCTGCACGAGCAGCTACAGGCCGACGGGCTCGTCGACGAGCTCTTCCTGACGATCGCGCCGAAGCTGAGCGGCGGCGAGGCGCCGCGGATCCTCGAGGGGCCGCTGCCGGGTGTGGTCGAGTTCGACCTCGCCTGGCTGCTGGAGGAGGACGGGGAGCTCTTCGCCCGCTACCGCCGTTCTTGAGGCCGCCCATCGAATAGCGTTCTTCGCTCCGGAGAGACGAGGAGAGGAACCGATGGACTTCAACCCCAGCCCCGAGGTCGCAGAGCTGCGCGAGCGCGTCCTCGACTTCATCGACGAGGAGATCTACCCGCAGGAGCGGGACCTGATGGAAGCGTTGGACGCGGAGGTCGCTCCGGGTGTTCCCTACCCCCAGAACCTGATCGCCGTGCGCGAGAAGGCGCGCAACGACGGGCTCTGGAACCTCTTCATGCCCGACGAGCGCTTCGGGCCGGGGCTGAAGAACTGGGAGTACGGGCTGCTCTGCGAGGAGATGGGCCGCAGCCCGATGGCGGCGCCGATGGCGTTCAACTGCGCTGCGCCGGACACCGGCAACATGGAGATACTCGCCGAGCACGGGACGCCGGAGCAGCGCGAGCGCTGGCTCGAGCCGCTGATGGAGGGGAGGATCCGCTCCTGCTTCTCGATGACCGAGCCCGAGGTCTCCGGCTCCGACCCAACCCTGCTGCAGGCTAAGGCGACTCTCGACGGCGACGAGTGGATCGTCGACGGCCACAAGTGGTTCACCAGCGGCGCCGTCGGCGCCGACCTGGCGATCGCGATGGTCGTCACCGACCCCGACGCGCCGCCCTACGCCCGCGCCTCGATGATCTGCGTCCCCACCGATGCCCCCGGCTTCAACCTCGTGCGGCCGATCTCGGTGATGGGCCACGACGGCGGGCCCGGCCACTGCGAGATCCGCTACGAAGAGTGCCGGGTGCCGAAGGGGAACCTGCTCGGCGAGCGCGGCGCCGGCTTCGCGATCGCCCAGGACCGCCTCGGCCCCGGGCGCATCCACCACTGCATGCGGGCGATCGGGACCGCCGAGCGCGCACACGAGATGATGTGCCGCCGCGCCAACGAACGCACCGCCTTCGGCGGCCCGCTGGGCGACAAGCAGTTCGTCCAGGAGTCGATCGCCGCCAGCCGCATGGAGATCGACCAGGCCCGCCTCCTCACCCTCTATGCCGCCTGGAAGATGGACACCGAGGGCAAGCGCGCCGCCCGCCAGGCGATCTCCGCGATCAAGATCGTCGCCGCCAACATGGTCATGGACGTCCTCGACCGCGCAATCCAGGTCCACGGCTCCCTCGGCATGACCGACGACACCCCCCTCGCGATCATGTGGCGCTTCAGCCGCATGCTCCGCCTAGCCGACGGCCCCGACGAGGTCCACAAAATGGTCCTAGCCCGACGCGAGCTCAACCGCTGGGCCAAGCGCGCCGAGGCCGAAGCCGAAGGCAACCTCGAGCCGCGCCACGCGGCGCGGATGGTGTGAGGAGTCTCAGGACAAAAAAAGGACCGGGCCGTGGCCCGGTCCTTTCCGGTGGTGTCCCGTCTTGCTAGCTGCCGACTGCGTAACCGCCGACGTAGCAGGAGGACGCGGATCCGGTTCCTGGGAACTTGGTCCCCGCACTCGGATCGGAATCCCGCAGCTGAACCGTCACGACCTGACCGTTCGGGTTCGCGTAGTTGAGGCTGTAGATGTCCGTGAACTCACCCTGGTCGTGACCATCGTCGGCGTCGAACACTTCGCCAACGAGGAAGTCTTCGATGAAGTCGTAGTCACCGTCCTGCGGGGTGAAGAAGTCGATCAACGCGTGGTTGACCGAAGTCGTCGCCTCGAGTTCGACGTCTTCGCCAGCACCCGGGCACGTCGCCGTGATCGTCAGGCCATCGAGGCTGAGAATCGTTTGTTTGCCGCTGCCATCATTGGCTCTGTAGAAGATCGGCACGACCGTCTCCACGCCCTTCGCCTTGTTGGCGCTGTTGGCACTGTTGGCCGTATTGGCGCTCGGAACCGTTCCAAGGCTGCCGAGGTTGATGTCAGAGCCGGTCAGCGAACCGTCCTTGACCTTGCTCCCGTCAACGGCGCCCTTCTTGATTTTTGCGCCGCTGACAGCGTTCTTCTTGATTTTCGCCGAGGTAACGGCGTTCTTCTTGATCTGCTTGGAGCCGACGCTGTTCTTGCCGAGCTGGCCAGCGGCGACTGCGGTAGCGCCCCCGAGGACGAGGAACACTGCGATCGACGACATCACGTTTGCGTACGTGAGCCGCTTGCGTAGGTGCTTCAAAAGGTAGCTCCTTTTTAGTTGTTACACAGAAGAGGGCCGAGCGGTCGCCCGGCCCTCCCAAATCAACTCCTGCGAGTTACGGACAGATAACTACGAGGTGGAAGTTGCCGTCGGTGATCGACCCGTCGGATTCACGGGTGCGGACATCAACCGCGTTGGCATTGCCAGTCGCGCCGCCGACCTCGGCGAAGCCGGCCGTTTCAACACCCTCTCCGGTCGCGCCGCGGGTGACGCTCCAAACACAGTTGGAGATGTTGCGGTTGAACTGCACGATCACGCCGGTTGACTCGGTGACCGTCGGGGCAGGCTGACTTGACCGAACCAGGGTGGCGTTGCTGACTCCGCTCGGATTCGAGACGACGGCCCAGAAGACATTCGAGGCACTGCCGGCTACACCGGCGGTCTCGGCCGATTTGGCGGTCGGAACCTGGCCGAAGCTGGCCTCATCCGCCTTCGCGCCCGTGACGGCGTTGTCGGCGATCTTGCTGGTGGTCACTGCGCCGTTCTTGATCTTGGAAGTCGTCACCGCTTCTTTGACGATCTTGCCGGTCTTGACCGAGTTGGCTTTCAGCTGGTTGGCGCCGATCTTCGAGGCGGCAAAGGCGGTTGCGCCGCCGAGCACCAGGAAGACTGCGAAGGAGGACATGACGTTTGCGTACGTCAGCCGGTTACGAATCTGCTTCACGAATTGATCTCCTTGAAAGGAATTGAGGGACGAAGCACGAGGGAACTTCTGCGATTGCAGGGGATTCCCTGGTTCGGACTGATTCTCGGACCTTTTCAGCCGCCTCGGACGGAGTCAATCGTCCTGGACGTCTGCCCTAGAGCGGTTTCAGCCGCCCTGCTCGCGCTTCTCGGCCTCTTCGGCGAGGCGCTCGACGAGGCGGGCGAAGGCGTGGATGCCCTCGTCGACCTTGCCGTAGCCGCCGGCGACGTAGCGGGCGTAGACGCCCTCGAGGATGATCGCCAGCTTCCAGTAGCCGAGGGCGACGTAGAAGTTGAGGTCGGAGAGGTCGCGGCCGGAGCGCTCGGCGTAGCGGCCGGCGATCTCGGCCTGGGTCGGGAAGCCGGGGGCCAGGTTGGCGGGCATGCCGAGGGCGACGACGTCATCGCCCTCGCCCCGCTCGGGCCAGTAGGCCATCAGCAGGCCGACGTCGGCGAGAGGGTCGCCGAGGGTGCAGAGCTCCCAGTCGACGACGGCGGCGACCTCGCCGGAGTCGGTGAGGATCATGTTGTCGAGGCGGTAGTCGCCGTGGACGATCGTCGCCGGGCCCTGCTCGGGGATCCGCGCCGAGAGCCGGGCGTGGACCTCGTCGACGACCGGCAGCTCCCGGGTCTTCGACTTCTCCCACTGGCCGTGCCAGCGGTGCAGTTGCCGCGCCACGTAGTCCTCCTTCTTGCCGAGCTGACCGAGGCCGGCGGCGTCCGGGTCGATCGCGTGGATCTCCACCAGCGTGTCGACGACGCGCTCGGCGATCGCCTCGCGGTCGCCGTGGTCGGGGAAGGTCTCCGCCTCGGCCAGCCCGCG
>JBJMKN010000052.1:0-3906 GCA_045805765.1 Solirubrobacterales bacterium | reverse complement strand
ACCACCCACGTCGGCACGTCGGCGTCCGCCGAGATCGATCCGTTCGCGACCAGCGCCAGGGTGATCACGCCCATCGTCTTCTGGGCGTCGTTGGTTCCGTGCGCCAGCGCCAGCAGGCCGCCGGAGACGATCTGGCCCAGTCGGTAGCCGCGACCCACCTGCCCCGGCTTCAACCGGCCAACCACGCGATACGACATGAGGATCCCGAGCCCGCCGACGATGAATGCAACGATGGGCGCCACGACGGCCGGGATCAATACCTTCCCGACGACCCCACCTCCCAGGATGGCGTCCGGCCCCGCCGCCGCGAAAGCGGAACCGACCAGCCCGCCGATCAGCGCGTGCGAGGAGCTCGACGGCAGCCCGAAGTACCAGGTGATCAGGTTCCAGGCGATCGCCCCGATCAGGCCGGCGAAGACGATCGTCGGGGTGATGATTTCGGCGTCGACCACGTCCTTGGCGACGGTGGCGGCGACGCTGATCGAGATGAAGGCGCCGACGAAGTTGAGGATGGCCGCGAACCCGATCGCCACCGAAGGCCGCGCCGCCCCGGTCGAGATCGAGGTGGCGACGACGTTGGCCGTGTCGTGAAAGCCGTTGGTGAAGTCGAACGCCAGCGCGGTGCCGATGACGAGGATGAGGATGATGTCCGAGTTCAACGGACCCTCAGCTGTTCTTGATGACGATGCCCTCGAGGATCTGCGCCGCGGTCTCGGTCGCGTCGATCGCCTCCTCGAGCACCGCGAACATGTCCTTCCAGCGGATCACGACCATCGGGTCGATTCCGTTGGAGAAGAGCGAGGCGACGGCATCGCGGGAGATCCGGTCGCCGTCGTTCTCGAGCCGGTGGATCTCGATCCAGTACTGGTCGAGGTCCTTGAACGAGGGCAGTTTCTCCAGCCCCATCGCCAATTGTTCGCAGGAGGCGACGAGCACTTTCGTCAGCGCCTGCGCCTGCTCCATCGGCGCCTCGATCTTGTAGAGGCCGAGGAAATCCGCCGCCTCCTCGGTGAAATCGACGATGTCGTCCATCTGCGTCGCCAGCGCGTAGATGTCCTCGCGGTCGATCGGGGTGACGAAGGTCGTGTTGAGCCGTTTGATGATCTCGTGGGTGATCTGGTCGCCGTCCTGCTCGGCGATCACGATCTCCCGCGTCAGGCCCTCGCTCTCGGGCCAGGTGTGCATCATCTCGTCGAGCAGCTTGGCCGCGCGAACGGAGTTCTGGCCGGCCTGGATGAAGAGGTCGAAGAAGGTCCTGTCGCGAGGAAGAAGCGAGAAGCGCGCCACTGCGGCGCATCCTAGTGGGCGACGGCGACACCCGCGTGTGCGGCTGGCGAGCGCCGGACCAAGCGGGGCAAGGACGCAGGGAGGCCGAATAGCAGCGCTATTTGGCCGACTGAGGACGCCGCCCCGCGCAGTGTCCGCCGCCGCCAGGCGTGCGCGAGGGTGTCGCCGTCGCCCACCTAGTGAGGCGACCGGCCCTAGTGACGCGACACAACCGGAGTTTCCGCAGTCGGCGGCCCGGCCAGATGCTCTGCGGCACGTGCGGAATGTCTTGCCATCAGCTCCTCCTGGGCGCTGCGCACTTCGCCGTCGGAGGCGCGGCGCTCCCAGCGGCCGTCGGAGTCGAGCTGCCACGAGTTGGCGTTGTCGGCGAAGCAGCGCTCGAGCACGTCCAGCAGCTCCGCCTTCAGGGCCGCGTCCTCGACCGGGGCGACCAGCTCGACCCGGCTGTCGAGGTTGCGCGGCATCAGGTCGGCGGAGCCCATCAAGACCCGGGTTTCCTCGCCGCGGCGGAAGGTGTAAATGCGGGAGTGCTCGAGGAAGCGACCGACGATCGAGTGGACCGTGATGTTCTCGGATACCCCCTCCACGCCGGGCCGCAGACAGCAGATCCCGCGCACGTTGACGTCGATCCGCACCCCCGCCTGGGAGGCCTCGTACAGCGCCTGGATGCAGCGGGCGTCGACAAGCGAGTTCATCTTCAGGGCGATCCGCGCCTCTTCCCCCGCCTGGTGGGCGGCGGTGGTGCGCTCGATCTCCTCGATGATCTGGCCCCGCATCGTCGTCGGCGAAACCAGCACCTTGCGGTACTCGGCCGGGCGGCCGTAGCCGGTGAGGAAGTTGAACATCTCGGCGACGTCGGCGCCGAGGTCGGGATCGGCGGTGAAGAGGCCGAGGTCGGTGTAGAGCCGGGCCGTCTTCGCGTTGTAGTTGCCGGTGCCGACGTGGACGTACTCGCGCACCTGCTCACCCTCGCGGCGGGCGACAAGGATCGCCTTGACGTGGGTCTTCAGGCCCGGGATGCCGTAGACGACGTGGACCCCCGCCTCCTCCAGGGACTTCGCCCAGTGGATGTTGGCCTCCTCGTCGAAGCGCGCTTTCAGCTCGACCATGCAGACAGCCTGCTTGCCGCGTTCGGAGGCGCGGATCAGCGCCGGCACCAGCGGCGAGTCTTCGCTCGTCCGGTACACGGTCTGCTTGATCGCCAGCACATCGGGGTCGGCGACGGCTTGGGCGACGAAGCGTTCGACCGAATTCGCGAAGGAGTCGTAGGGATGGTGGACGAGGATGTCGCGCTGGCGGATCTCGGCGAACATGTCGACCGCCTCGTCGTCCTCACCCTGCAGGCGCGGCTGGGTCACCGGCGACCAGGGCGGATAGCGCAGCTCGGCGTGCCCGGGAATGTCAGCGATCGCGTCGAGATCGGCAAGGTCGAGCAGGCCCTCGATGTCGTATACCTCACGGTCTTCCAGCCGCAGCGCCCCGACCAGCTGCGCGCGCAGTTTCGGGTTCATCCCGGACTCGACCTCGAGCCGCACGACCTCGCCGAAGCGGCGGCGGCGGATCTCGTCCTGGACCGCCTGCAGGAGATCGTCGGCCTCGTCGGAGACGGTGAAGTCGGCGTCGCGGGTGACGCGGAAGTAGCCGTGGTCGATCACCTCGATCCCCGGGAACAACGCGTCGAGGTTGGCGGCGATCACCTCCTCCAGGGGGACGAAGGTGAGGCCCCCCTCGCCGAGCGGCAGGTAGCGCCCGAGCAGCTCCTTCGGCACCTTGACGCGGGCGATGATCTCGTTGCCGCTCTCGCTGTCGCGGAGCAGGACGCCGAGGCTGAGCGAGAGGTTGGAGATGTAGGGAAAGGGACGGCCGAGCCCGATCACCAGCGGGGTCAGCGCCGGGAAGACCTGGTGTTTGAAGCGGTCGTCGATCTCCGCCCGCTCCTCCTCGGTCGCGGTCTCCAGGGTGACGATGCGAATCCCGCGCTCCTCCAGCGCCGGGCGGAGGTTGCCGCCGAAGGCGCGGCAGAGGCGGTCGTCGAGCTCCAGCACCCGCCGCTGGATCGCGTCGATCTGCTCGCTCGGGGTCAGCCCGTCGGGGCCGCGGGCTTCGATCCCGGCGTCGAGCTGGTCGAAGAGGCCGGCGACCCGGACCATGAAGAACTCGTCGAGGTTGTTGGCGTAGATCGCGCAGAAGCGGACCCGCTCCAGCAGCGGCACCTCGGGGTCCTCCGCGAGTTCGAGAACCCGCTGGTTGAAGTCGAGCCAGGAGAGCTCGCGGTTGAAGTAATTGGCGGGATCGTCGATCGATCCATCGTACTGAGGCACCCTGGGTCAGCCCTGAGTCTGAGCGCGCATGACTTTTGTAACCCCCTGGGTGACAAAGGTCATGCGCGTCACGCCGCGTGGGCCAGCGGGCGAGGACTCGCGCCCGCCTCGGCGTCGAGCGCCCGCCGGTAGCCGGCCGCGAGCTGGCCCAGCGCGCGCTCCCAGGAGCGCTCGCGGGCGGCGAGCACTGCGGCGGCGCCGAGCTGGTGGCGCCGGGCCGGCGAGGAGGCGAGCTGCAGCAGCGCTCCCGCCAGGTGGTCGGGATCGGGACGGCAGAGCAGGCCGGTGTGGCGGTTCT
>JBJMKN010000051.1:0-5379 GCA_045805765.1 Solirubrobacterales bacterium | reverse complement strand
CGGATGATCCACTTCGTGCCGCCGCACCTCGAGAAGGTTCGGGCCAAAATCCCGGAATTGGTCAACCAAGTGGACATCGTGCTCGGGAACCTGGAGGACGCCATTCCGGCGGACGCCAAGGTCGAGGCGCGGCGCGGCTTCATCGCGCTCGCCCGCGACAACGACTTCGGGTCCACGGGCCTGTGGACGCGCGTCAACGCCCTGAACAGCCCCTGGGGCCTTGACGACCTCATTGAGGTTGTCGGCGAGGTCGGCGGCAAGCTCGATGTCGTGATGCTGCCCAAGGTCGAGGGGCCGTGGGACATCCACTACATCGACCAGCTCCTGGCGCAGCTTGAAGCCAAGCATGGGGTCAAGAAGCCGATCCTCGTCCACGCCATCCTGGAGACCGCCGAAGGTGTAAAGAACGTCGAGGCCATCGCCGAAGCCTCGCCCCGCATGCACGGCATGAGCCTCGGCCCAGCCGACCTCGCCGCCTCGCGCGGCATGAAGACGACGCGGGTCGGCGGCGGGCATCCCGAGTACAAGGTCATCGCCGATCCGGTCGAGGGGCGCGAGCGCGTCGCCGCACAGCAGGACCTCTGGCACTACACCCTGGCGCGCATGATCGACGCCTGCCTGGCGAACGGGCTCAAGGCGTTTTACGGGCCGTTCGGCGATTTTTCCGACCCGCTGGCCTGCGAGGTGCAGTTCCGCAACGCTTTTCTCATGGGCTGCGCCGGCGCATGGTCGCTGCACCCCTCCCAGATCGCCATCGCCAAAAAAGTGTTCGCACCGGACCCGGCCGAGGTTGCTTTCGCGCGGCGCATCCTCGACGCCATGCCGGACGGCACCGGCGCCGTGATGATCGACGGCAAGATGCAGGACGACGCCACCTGGAAGCAGTGCAAGGTGATGGTCGAGCTGGCGGAGATGCTCGCCGAGAAGGACCCCGAGCTCGCAGAGGCCTACAAGGCGTAGGCCCCTGCGACAGCGCCTGGCTTAGGCCAGGCGCTGTTCGAGTGCTTCGAGCTGGGCGCTGACCGCGCTCGGAAGCTTGTCCCCGAATTTGGCCAGGTGCTCTTTGACCTGTGGCAGCTGCGCCTTGACCAGGTCGAGGTCGACGGTGAGCAGCTCCTCCATCGCCTCGTCGGAGATGTCGAGCCCGTCGGTGTCGATTTCGCCCTCGCCCGGCAGCAGCCCGACCGGGGTCTCGACCGCCTCGCCTTCCCCCTCGCAGCGGCGGAAGACCCACTCGAGGACGCGGCTGTTCTCGCCGAAGCCGGGCCAGAGGAACTTGCCGTCGGCGTCTTTGCGGAACCAGTTGACGTAGAAGACCCGCGGCAGCTCGGCGCCCTCGCGCTTGCCGACCGCCAGCCAGTGGCCGAAGTAGTCGGCCATGTTGTAGCCGCAGAAGGGCAGCATCGCCATCGGGTCGAAGCGCAGCTGGCCGACAGCGCCGGCAGCGGCGGCGGTCGTCTCCGAGGACATCGTCGCCCCCATGAAGACGGCGTGCTCCCAGTCGTAGGCTTCCTGGACCAGCGGCACCACGGTGGCGCGGCGCCCGCCGAAGAGGAAGGCGTCGATCGGGACGCCGGCGGGGTCCTCCCACTCGGGCGCGATCGAGGGACACTGGGACGCGGGGGTGGTGAAGCGCGCGTTCGGGTGCGCGGCGGGCGTCTCGGACTCAGGCGTCCAGTCGTTGCCGTGCCAGTCGATCGCGTGGGCCGGTGGCTCGCCGGTCATCCCCTCCCACCAGATGTCGCCGTCGTCGGTCTTGGCGCAGTTGGTGAAGATCGTGTTCCGCTCGATCGTGTCCATCGCGTTCGGGTTCGTCTTGTGGCTGGTATTGGGCGCCACGCCGAAGAAGCCGGCCTCGGGATTGACCGCGTAGAGGCGGCCGTCCTCGCCGAATTTCATCCAGGCGATGTCGTCGCCGACGGTCTCGACCTTCCAGTCAGGCAGGGTCGGGACCAGCATCGCCAGGTTGGTCTTGCCGCAGGCCGAGGGGAAGGCGCCGGTCACGTACTTGACCTTGCCCTCGGGCGAGGTCAGTTTGAGGATCAGCATGTGCTCGGCGAGCCAGCCCTCGTCGCGCGCCATCGCCGAGGCGATCCGCAGCGCGAAGCACTTCTTGCCGAGCAGGGCGTTGCCGCCGTAGCCCGAGCCGAAGGACCAGATTTCGCGGGTGTCCGGGTAGTGGACGATGTACTTGTTGGCCTCGTTGCAGGGCCAGGAGACGTCTTCTGCGCCCTCCGCCAGCGGGCTGCCGACCGAGTGGACGCAGGGAACGAAGTCGCCGTCGGCGCCGAGCACGTCGAGGGCGCCCTTGCCCATCCGGGTCATGATCCGCATGTTGGTGGCGACGTAGGCGGAGTCGGTCAGCTGGACGCCGATCTCGGAGATCTCGGAGCCGAGCGGCCCCATCGAGAAGGGGACGACGTACATCGTCCGGCCCTTCATGCTCCCCTTGAAAAGCTCGTTCAGGGTCTCACGCATCTCCGCCGGGTCGCGCCAGTTGTTGGTCGGGCCGGCGTCCTCCTCCTGCTCGGAGCAGATGAAGGTGCGGTCTTCGACGCGGGCGACGTCGCCGGGGTCGGAGAGGGCGAGGTAGGAGTTCGGGCGCTTGGCTTCGTCGAGGCGCTCGAAGGTGCCGGCGTCGATCAGGACCTGGGCGAGCCGGTCGTACTCCTCGGCGGAGCCGTCGCACCAGTAGACGGAGTCCGGTTCGGTGAGCGACGCGATTTCGTCTACCCAGGCCAGCAGCTTCGAGTGGGTAGTCAGCTCGTCGGGGGCAGTGGTCAGATCGCTCATTCGCCTCTCTCTAATTCTCGGGTTTGATGTCGATCATCGAGATGTCGGCATCCTTGTTGCGGATTTCCAAAGTCGCTACTTCCCGCCTGTCATCGGAAAAAATCACGACGCAGCTGAAGGTCGCGCCCGGGTCTACTGACTGATCGGAAGGGCAATCGACCTCCTTGATCTTTTCATGGATCGAGTCTTCGAGGCTCGCTTGGATCGTGTCTTGGAGCTTCACCTTGTCGACAACCGTGCCGCATCCGTAGAGCGCCACAAGCGCCAAAACCAGCATCAGCAAAGGGAAAACGCGGGACCGGAAGCGATTCTTCCGGCCGAAGGGGCGGGCAAGCACCCGGGGCAGTAAAGCAGGGTGGGACGACGATCTTCATCGGTCGTTGGATAGGGTTCCGCGCCGCGATGCGGTTCTACGAGTACGAGGCAAGGAAGATCGTCGAGCTGGCGGGGATACCCGTCACCAAGTACGGCTTCTGCACGAGCGCTGAGGAAGCGCGCAAGGTCGCCGAGGAAATCGGTGGCCCTGTCGTGATCAAGAGCCAGGTGCTGACCGGCGGCCGGATGAAGGCCGGCGGCGTCAAATTCGCCGACACGCCCGATGAGGCCGCCCAGCACGCCGAGGAGATCCTCAAGCTGGAAATCAACGGCCACATGCCGCGCGGCGTCCTCGTCGATCCCAAAGCCGAGGTCAAGCAGGAGTACTACGCGAGCGTCGTCTGGGACGGGACCGCGAAGAAGCCGCTGATGCTGTTCAGCGACATGGGCGGGATCGACATCGAGGAGGTCGCCGAGACCCACCCCGACCACGTCGGCAAAGGCCACGTCTCCAACCTCCTCCCCGTCGGCGACTTCGAGGCCAAGCAGGTCATCGCCGCGACCGGCGTCACCGGCTCGCAGCTGAACCGCGCCACCCCGGTCCTCGCCCGCCTCGCCCGACTCTTCCTCGAGAACGACATGACGCTGGCCGAGATCAACCCGCTGGCGGAGCTGACCGACGGCAAGTTCGTCGCCCTCGATGCCCACATGGAGATGGAGAACGAGGCAGTCGGCCGGCAGAAAAAGCTTCTCCGCAAGGAGCTCCAGATCGCTGAGGACGACACCCGCGAGACCTACGAGCCCTCTGACTTCGAGAAGAACGTCGGCGCGATCGATGCCGCCGACCACCGCGGAGTGATCCAGGGCAAGGACCACGGCTTCACCGGCAACCTCGGCCTCGTGATCGGCGCCGGCGGCGGCTCGCTGACGCTGACCGACGCGGTCCGCAACCAGGGCGGCCAGCCTGCCAACTACTCGGAGATCGGCGGCAACCCCTCGGTCGCCAAGGCCTGCGGCCTCGCCAAGGAGGTCCTCGAAAAGGACGGCGTCGAGAAGATCGCGGTGATGATGTCGATCGTCTCCAACACCCGCGTCGACATCGTCGCCCGCGGCGTCATCAAGGCCTGTCTCGAGCTCGGCAAGGACCCGGGCGAGACGATCGCGATCTTCCGCATCCCCGGCGCCTGGGAGGACGAGGGCTTCAAGATCCTCGAGAAGTACGGGGTCGAGTACTGCGACCGCTCGGTCTCGATGTGGGAGGCCGCGGGCCGCGCCGTCTCCAAGATCCAGGGAGCGACCGCCTGATGTCGATCCTGCTGAGCAAAGACACGACCTTCATCGTCCAGGGGATCACCGGCCGCGAGGCGGTCAACCTGACCAAGGAGTGCCTCGACTACGGCTCCAGGGTCGTCGGCGGCGTCACCCCCGGCCGCAAGGGCCGCGAGGTCCACGGCGTCCCGGTCTTCGACACCGTCGCCCAGGCGGTCGAGCACCACGGCGGCCCGATCGACGGCTCCGTCGTCACCGTCCCCCCCGCCTTCACCAAGGACGCCGTCCTCGAGGCGATCGAGAACGGGATCAAGCTGATCGTCATCGTCACCGAGCGCGTCCCCCGCGGCGACGTCGCCCAGATGGTCGAGCTCGCCGAGATGCGGGGCGCCCGGATCATCGGCCCCAACTGCCTCGGCCTGATCGTCCCCGAGGTCTGCAAGATGGGCGGCATCGGCGGCCCGGCCAAAGACGCGGCGAAGGCCTACCAGCCCGGCCGCGTCGGCGTGATGAGCCGCTCGGGCGGGATGACCACCGAGATCTCCTCCTCGCTGACCCAGGCCGGCCTCGGCGTCTCCACCGCCGTCTCGATCGGCGGCGACGCGATCATCGGCTCCGCCTACGCCGAGCTGATGCCCTACTTCGAGGCCGACGAGGAGACCAGGGCGATCGTCATCTACACCGAGCCCGGCGGCCGCATGGAGGCCCAGCTCTCCGAATGGGTCAAGGAAAACGACTCCCGCCTCCCCATCGACGCCTTCATGGCCGGCAAGTTCATGGACGACGAGGAGATGAAGGGGATGAGCTTCGGGCACGCGGGCACGATCGTCGAGGGCAAAGAGGACACGGCGACCGAGAAGATCGCGCGCCTCGAGGCCGCCGAAATCCCTGTGATCGAGAGGATCGACGAGATCCCCGACGCGGTGAAGGACAAGCTGGGAGCGACGGTCTGATGGCCGAGACCCGCGGGGTCGACGCCATCTTCATCGACGTCGAGGTCGA
>JBJMKN010000050.1:0-5231 GCA_045805765.1 Solirubrobacterales bacterium | reverse complement strand
GGGGGCGGCGGGCGACACAACCGATGGTGGTCAGACCTCCGGGTCGACACCGAGCCTATGAGTCAGCCCGTTGCCTTCCCGAGAACCAACCGGCCCGGTCGGACACCAGCCGCCGACCGTGGAGCCGACGATGACAGTGAGGCGAGCCTACCCAGGCTGTGCTGCGCCGCGAGCGCTAGGCGGCGAGGCGCCGCTGGTCGCGGCGGCGCAGCTGGATCACTTCGCCGCCCTTGACCTCGAACGGCTCGAACTCGGCGACCGAGAGGACGACGTAGCTGTAGCCGCAGGGGCAGACCTCGCGCTCGACGTCCTCGATGCTCTCGACGACGGCCTCGGTCTCCTCGGCGCAGCTGGAACAGACGACGGTCAATTGCAACATGACCCGATGGTTGCGAGAGGCCCGGACGTGATCGCGAATCTGCAACGGCTCTTGCAAGGGCCTGGCGCCGGCGGCGGCGCAACTTCGGAAGACATGTCGGTTTATCGATGCACAGTCAGCGGGCACGGCCCGGCGGGAAAAGGAGAAGAGATGAGGATCTTGGGTAGGGGAGCACGCGGGAACTTGATGCTCGCGGCGATGATGGCGCTGCTGGTAGCGGTGGCGGGAGTCGGCAGCGCCATGGCGGAAAAGGCAGAGACGGTGGAAGCGGGCGACCTGCGCTTCACCTTCAACGGCGGCTTCGCGCCGAAGAAGCTGCCGAAGAAGACGTTGGCGCCGATCACGTTGACGGCCTCGGGGAAGATCGAGAAAAAGGACGGCGGTCATCCCCCGGCCCTGAAAGAAGTGCTGATCGAAACCGACAAGAACGGCGCCGTCAACGTCAAAGGCCTGCCGGTCTGCAAATCGGGCCAGCTGCAGTCGCGCGATACGGCGGCGGCGAGGAAGGCTTGCCCGAAGGCGATCATCGGCACCGGCAGGACCTCGGTCGAGGTCCTGTTCCCGGAATCGAAACCGGTGCCGGTGGATTCGGCGCTCACCGTTTTCAACGGCGGCCAGAGCGGTGGGACCACCACCTTCTACATCCACGCCTTCTTCTCGGCTCCGGTTTCGGGAGCGATCGTCACCACGGTGAAAATCAAGAAGGTCCACAACGGCCGCTACGGGCTCAAATCCGTGGCGACGATTCCGAAAATCGCCAACGGCGCGGGCTCGGTCAAGTCGTTCGACCTGAAGATCGGCAAGACCTACACCTACAAGGGCAAGAAGATGAGCGTCCTGTCAGCCAAATGCACCGACGGCAAGCTGCAGGCCCTGGCGAAGTCGGTCTTTGCGGATGGCACCGAGGCTTCGGCCACGATCATCCGGACCTGCACCCCGAAGGGCTGAGCCCCGGGCAGGGGACGCAGAACGAGCGAGACGGCCCGGGCACCGCATATCCCCCGGGCCGTCTCCGCTCCTAATCTGAGTCAAGAACCGTCCCGTCGCTGCCGACAAGACATCAGGTGCTTTCCTGATGCGATCGCGACAACAGGCCGGCCCCGCACGTCTGCGGGCTTTCATCGCCGTGGCCGCCGCCGCGGCGCTTCTGTCGTTCGGCGGATGCGGCACCGAGGGCGACGCCGCCCAGAGCGGCACCCTGCGGGCGACCTTCTCCTCCTTCCCCGACTACCTCGATCCGGCGCTCTCGCACTCCGAGGAAGGCTGGACCGCGATCTATGACACCTACATCCCGCTGCTCACCTATAAGCACGCGAGTGGCAAGGAAGGCAGCGAGGTCATCCCCGGGCTCGCCCGCGCCCTGCCCCAGATCAGCGCCGACGGCAAGGCCTATCGCCTGCAGCTGCGTAGCGGGCTCCGTTACTCGGATGGCTCGCCTGTCCGCGCCTCGGACTTCACGCGGGCGATCGAACGGGTCTTCCTCCTCAACTCGAGCGGCTCGCCCTTCTACACCGACATCGCCGGCGCAGCCGAGTTCGCGAAGGCCCGTGGCGGGGGCATCTCCGGGATCACCGCCGATGACAAGACCGGCCAGATAACGATCCGCCTCGTCCGTCCCCGCGGCACCTTCCTCCAGGAGCTGGCGCTGCCGTTTGCCGCCCCGCTTCCGGCCAAGACGCCGGACAAGGACCTCTCGGCCGATCCGCCACCCGCGACCGGCCCCTACGAGATCGTCTCCTCGAAGCCGGGGAAAGGGTGGACGTACGACCGCAACCCGTTCTGGGAGAAAGCGAACGCGGAGCGGATGCCGCAGATCCCCGGCGGCCACGTCGACCAAATCGAGGTGACGGTGCTGCGCAACCCGGCGACCCAGGTCGCCGACGTCGAAGCCGGCCGCTACGACTGGATGGAGAACCCGCCGCCGTCGGACCAGTACGCGGCGGTGAAGGATAAGTACGAGGGGGCCCAGTTCCGCGAGGAGCAGACCGAGAGCACCTACTTCTTCTGGATGAACGTGACCGAGCCGCCCTTCGACGACGTCCGCGTCCGCCGCGCCGTCAACCACGCCGTCGACCCGCGGGCGCTGGAACGGATCTACGCCGGCCAGCTGGTCGGGACCCAGCAGATCCTGCCGCCGGGGATGCCCGGCTACGAGCGCTATGAGCTCTACCCCTACGACCTCGAAAAGGCGAAGGAAATGATCGCCGAAGCCGACCCGGCCGATCGCCAGATCACCGTCTGGACCGACAACGAACGCTCCCAGGAAGAAGCGGGCACCTACTACGCGGCCGTTCTCGAAGACATCGGCTTTGAGGTGAAGCTGCAGGTCCTCAACGCCGACAACTACTTCACCGTCATCGGCAACGCCTCGACCCCGGGCCTCGACACCGGCTGGGCGAGCTGGTTCCAGGACTACCCGCACCCGAACGACTTCTTCCAGCCCCTGCTCTCCGAAGAGAGCATCTTCCCCACCAACACCTCCAACCTCTCCCGCATCGCCGACCCGGCTCTCAGCGCCAAGATTCAGCAGCTGGCCGAACAGCCGATGAGCCCGGAAGTCGAAGCGCAGTACGCCGCCCTCGACCAGGAATTCATGCGCGAAGCGCCCTGGGCCCCCTACGGCACCGGCACCATCCCCACCTTCGTCTCCTCCGCGATCGACCTCGACGAGGTCATCTACAACCCGACCTTCAACCAGGACCTGACGAGCTTCCAGTTCAAGTAGCCGGCTGCAGGCGGCGGACGGCGGGTGAGGACGGCAGCAGCAGGGCGGAGAAGCAGACCATCGCCAGGGCGGTGATCTGGAGGGTGATCCCGAGCGGGCTGGGGGAGAGGGGGTCGCCGAAGACGAGGATGCCGCCGAGGATCTGAATCGCGTTGGCGACGATCCCCATCAGGCCGATCGTCTCGATCGCGCCGCCGCTCTGCAGGGCGGCGACCGCCGTGTACTGGGCGAGTGCGCCGCAGGCGAGGGTGACGACCAGCAGCGAGGCGACCAGCGGCCAGCCGCCGCTGCCGCCGGTCAGCGCCTTGATCGCGATCCCGGCGAGGGCGAAGAGCAGGCCGGCAAGAACCGCGAGCAGAACGCCGCGACGAGCGGCGAGGCGGGGGGCGCGGTGGCAGAGCGCGACGCCCGCCGCAAGCAGGACGAGGCCACCCTCGAAGCTGGCGATCGCAGCGACGGAGAAGCCCGAGTGGGCGCCGTGGAAGTGGGGAAGCGTCGCCGCGAGGAGCGCGAGGCCGCCGCCGCCGAGCGCCAGCGCCAGCCACTGCCGCCGCTCGACCCGGCCGCCGAAGAGGCGCTGCGAGAGCACCGCGAGGGTGACCGCGCCGCCGGCGAGGACCGCCTGCACGAGGGAGATCGGGGCCAGTGAGAGGGCGGCGATGTGGGCGAGCCAGGCGAGGGCGGCGAGGCCCCAGCCGGCGGCGAACCAGCGCGAGGCGGCGAGGCCGCGCAGGCTTTCCAGCGGCCGGCTGATCGAGATGGGGTGCGTCTGCTGGCAGCCGCGGTGCTTGAGCAGCGAGGCGAGGTTGGTCATCAGCGCCACAGCCGCGGCGAGGCCGATCCCGATCCCCACGGCGGAGCCCGACTAGGCGACGCTGTGGGCGTCGAGGTCGGGGGACGCGGTCGCCGGGGTGGCTGCCTCGAGCTCGTTGCGGACGGCCTTGACCGCGGCGGCCGAGGTGCGGCAGGCGAGGGCGATGGTGCGGTTCGGCGCCTCGGGCGCGCGGTGAATCTCGAACTCGATCAGGGCGGTGCGCCGGAGCCGGACCCGGTCCTCACGCGATGTCGCCTCCGGGGCCGCCTCCATCGCGTCCTCCCCGGCCTGCGCGCGGCTGCAGGTGAGGCAGAGGACCTGCCCGTCGGCTTCCGACCAGGTGGCAGGGAGCAGCGCCGGCTCCCCGTCCATCCGGCCGACCGAGACCGCGCAGCGGGTGCAGCTCCACCTGACGGCCTCGGCGCTCATCGTCTAGGCCGCGGCCCTGCTGCGGCGGCGGCGGTTGCGGCGCCGGCGCGACGCGCTTGAGGTCGTCGCTTGCTTCGGCCCGCCCTGGGCCGGTCGGGCCGAGGCCGGTGCGCCCAGGCCGTCGTCCAGCCCGAGGCTGGTGGTGATCCGCCGCATTTCCGCGGCCTGGTCGGCGAGGACGAAGCTGATGCCGGTGCCGGTGCGCCCGGCGCGGCCGGTGCGCCCGACCCGGTGCACGTAGGACTCGCGATCCTCGGGTGCGTCGTAGTTGATGACGTGGGCGACGTCGGGGATGTCGATTCCGCGGGCGGCGACGTCGGTCGCGACCAGGGTCATCACCTCGCCGCGCTCGAAGCGCGCGAGGGCGCGCTCGCGCTGGCTCTGGCTCTTGTCGCCGTGCATGGCGACGGCGTTCACCGATCGGCTGCGCAGGCGCTTGACCAGGCGGTCGGCGCCGCGCTTGGTGCGGACGAAGACGAGGGAGCGTCCCGCGTCGGCACCCGCGAGGTGGGTGACGAGGTGCTCGAGCTTGGCCCCCTGCGAGTCGACCGAGAGGAAGCGGTGCTCGATGTTGGCCTCCTTGTGCTCGGGCTCGGCGTGGGTGTGGGAGTGGGCGTCGCGGGTGTAGGAAGCCGCGACCTTGCCGGTGGCGCCCTCCAGGGTCGCCGAGAAGAACAGCGTCTGGCGGTCGCTCGGCGTCTGGTCGACGATGCGGTCGACGGCGGGGCGGAAGCCCATGTCGAGCATGCGGTCGGCCTCGTCGAGCACCAGGATCCGGACGTGGTCGAGCGTGACCGCGCGGCGCTCGAGCAAGTCCTCCAGGCGGCCCGGCGTCGCGACGAGGACGTGCGCCCGGCGGGCTACCTTGGCCTGGCGCTCTATGC
>JBJMKN010000049.1:0-12532 GCA_045805765.1 Solirubrobacterales bacterium | reverse complement strand
TACGTCGCCATGCACTGGCGCGCGCACGCCGACGTGATGCAGCAGCGGGCGTCGTACGCCGACGTGGTCGGCGAGGTCCGCGACGAGCTCCGGCGACGGGTCGACGCCGCTCTCGAGGCGGGCGTCCAGCCCGACCGGCTTGCGGTCGACCCGGGTCTCGGTTTCGCCAAGACCGCCGAC
Source organism: Solirubrobacterales bacterium (assembly GCA_045805765.1). Taxonomy (GTDB): domain Bacteria; phylum Actinomycetota; class Thermoleophilia; order Solirubrobacterales; family 70-9; genus VAYN01. Next base: position 12,352 of record JBJMKN010000049.1, on the reverse strand, counting down.
CACAACTGGACGCTGCTGCAGCACATCGCCGACCTGGACGCCCTCGGCCTGCCGATCCTGCTCGGCTCGAGCCGGAAGTCCTTCCGGGGCGTTCTGCTCGCCGACGGCGAGGGCCGGCCGCGGCCGGCCCTGGATCGCGAGGACGCGAACGTCGCCCTCACGACGCTGGCCGGACTCCTGGGCGTCTGGGCGGTCCGCGTGCACGAGGCTCGGGCGAGCGTCGACGCGCTCAAGGTGGTGGCCCGTTGGCTCGGCAAACCGGGGTTTGGCGGGTCGGGGGCCCCGGGTAAGGTCGGCGAGGATGAATGACCTGCTGGCGGTGCACGGCATCGAGATCCATGCACACCACGGTGTGTTCGACTTCGAGCGTCGTGACGGGCAGACCTTCCTCATCGACCTGGTGCTCGCGCTTGACACGCGTGCCGCGGCGGCCGGCGACGACCTGTCCCGCACCGTCGATTACGGCGCCCTGGTCGCCGAGGTCGTGGCCGCCGCCGAGAAGGATCCGGTCGACCTGATCGAGACCCTTGCGCAGCGCATCGCCGATGTGTGCCTGGGTCACGAGCAGGTCGCGTCGGTACAAGTGACCGTGCACAAGCCGCACGCCCCGATTGCCGCGACGTTCTCGGACGTCGCCCTGACGATCAACCGGAGCCGATCATGACCGAGTCCCCCAACCCGAACATCATCGACACCGACACCCTCACCGGTGACATGCACCCGATCCGTCGCGCAGTGCTCTCCATCGGGTCGAACCTCGGCGACCGCGTGTTCAACCTGCAGGGCGCGGTCGACGCCCTCGGCGACACCCCGGAGGTGTGGCTCACCGGCATCTCCCCCGTCTACGAGACCGCGCCCGTCGACGCACCCGAGGGGTCCGAGGAGTTCCTCAACGTGGTGGTCACGATCGACACGACCCTCTCGGCTCCGACGCTGCTCGACCGCGCGCTGGCGATCGAGGCGGCGTACGGTCGCGAGCGCGGTGAGCCCAACGCGCCCCGCACCCTCGACGTCGACCTGATCGTGGTCGGCGACCGGCGTGCCGACGACGAGCGGCTCGTGCTCCCGCACCCGCGCGCGGCCGAGCGCGCGTTCGTGCTCGTGCCCTGGCTCGACATCGAGTCCGACGCGCGGATCCCCGGCTTCGGCGCGGTCGCCGACCTGCTCGACAAGGTCGGCCGCGAGGGCGTCACCCGCCGCGACGACATCGAGCTCGAGGTGGAATGAGCCGCGACGTTCCCCCGGTCGGCGAGGCGCCGAAGCCGCCCCCGCCCTCCGAGGGCCGGGTGCGGCCCACCGGCCCGGGCCCTCTGGTCGTGGTCGGGCTGGTCGGTCTGGTGATCGGCTGGGCGATCCGTGGCCAGGCGATCCGCGCCGACGCACCCGATCCCGGAGTGTCCTGGCTGGCGGTCGCCACGGCGTTCTTCGTCGCGGCTGTCGTGGGCGCCATCGCGTACCTCACCTGGCGGACAGTGCACCGCGACCACCTGCGGCTGACGGCCCAGCAGGGCGTCGCGAGGCTGGTCCTCGGCAAGGCGGTGGCGCGCCTGGGGGCGCTCGGCCTCGGCGCCTACATCGGTATCGCTGTCTCCCACCTGGGCGTGGACAGCGAGCACACCGCGGTGACGATCACCCGTGCGTTCCTGGCCGCGCTCGGTGCTGCGACGGCGCTCACAGCAGGCCTGCTGCTGGAGCATGCGTGTCGGATTCCCCCCGAAGATCAGTGAGAGCAGATGACCAGGCGCCCAAGGGCGCACGCTGCGCGCCACTCATCGCGCGCCCTGGCTGCGTTGTCGTCGGTCGACGGCCAACCCCGGGCCGCCTTCCTCCTCCGCCAAGCCACCACCCCACGAAATCGCTCGCTGGCGCTCGCGATTCCGCGGGGACCCCGGTCAAGATCGCACACGCTGAGCGACGCTCGCTTGCACGCCCCTGAGCGCCTGGTCATCTAGGCTTTGCCGCATGGCAGCCTCACGCTCTCCCGCGCGCCGTCGGCAACGCAGTGTCCGCGTCACGGTGGCGTTGGTGCTGCTGGGTGTCGCGACCTTCGGAGTGCTGCTCGCGCTGCCCTCGCAGTCGCCGGCGCTGCTCAGCGCCAGCTCCGTCGGCGCGCTCGTCTTCGGCTGGGCCGCGCTGCGGATCATGTGGAACGAGGTGCTCCAGTCACGTCGCGAGAACGCCGCCGACCGGGCGGCCACTGCCAGCGCCTACAAGTCACTGTTCTCCCTCCGCGCTGCGGAGCACGCTGAGTTCACCACTGCGATGACCGAGCGGCTCGCCGAGTCCAACCTGTCGGTGCGTGAGCTGCAGGGCGAGCTGGTGCAGGCCCAGCGACGGCTCGCGTCCACGGAGCGGCAGCGCGCCGAGGCGGCCACGCGCGCGGCGTCCGCCGAGAAGTCCCTGGAGCAGATCCGCGCCGAGCGCGCGGCCGAGGAAGCCGACGCGTTGGCATCCTGGGAGGCCGACGGCGGGCCGGCGAGGGGCTCGGTCGACGAGCTCGTCTCGTGGGAGCAGAAGGCAGCCGAGATCCGTGCGGAGCAGGACGAGATGACCCAGGCGGTCAAGCACGCCTGACGTCGGCCCGGAGCATGGCGTGGATCCCGTCCGGGGTGAGTACGCCGAGGAACCGGGCTCCCTGCGTCACCCCCACCATCGCCTTGTCCTCCCGTAGCAGCAGCGCCATCGCCTCCTCCAGCGTGGAGCCGACATCGACGGTGCCGGCGAGCGCCGAGGCGGCCACGCCTTCCAGCGGCTCGAGCAGCGAGGGATCGATCGGGGTCACCGCGAGCCGGCGCATCCCGCGCCGCTGACCGACGAACTCCTCGACGAAGTCGTCGGCCGGTGCGCCGAGCACGGCGGCCGGGGCGTCGTACTGGGCCAGCCGTCCGCCGGCGGCGAAGACCGCCACCCGGTCGCCCATCTTGACTGCCTCGTCGATGTCGTGGGTGACCATCAGCACGGTCTTGCCCAGGTCACGCTGCAGCCGGAGGAACTCGTCCTGGAGGCGCGCCCGCACCCCCGGGTCGACCGCGCCGAACGGCTCGTCCATGAGCAGCACCGGCGGGTCGGCGGCCAGCGCTCGGGCGACGCCGACCCGCTGGCGCTGTCCGCCCGACAGCTGGTGCGGGTAGCGGCCGGCGTACACCGCGGGGTCGAGGCCGACGAGCGCGAGGAGCTCGAACGCCCGGGCGCGGGCCCGCGGCTTGCCCCAGCCGAGCAGGCTCGGCACCGTAGCCACGTTGGTCGCGATGTCCTGGTGCGGGAAGAGGCCGACCTGCTGGATCACGTAGCCGATCTCCCGCCGCAGCTGGGCCGGCTCGCGGTCCCGGACCGAGCGCTCGCCGATGAGGACGTCGCCCTCGCTGATCTCGACCGTGCGGTTGACCATCCGCATCGCGGTCGTCTTGCCGCAGCCGGAGGGGCCGACGAGGACGCAGATCTCGCCCGCCGGGACCTCGAGGGAGAGGTGGTCGACCGCCGGCTCGGAGGAGCCGCGGTAGAGCTTGGTCGCTTCGTCGTAGCGGACCGAAGAGGCCTGGTCGTCGCTCACAGCCCTAGCCTCCCTGCTCGCTCGGCGGCACGGGCGAGGACTTCGTCCAGCTCCGGAACTTCGCCGTCGCGCATGAGGACGCGGCCGGCGACGACGGTGGTTGCGACGGCGGCACCGCTGGCAGCGTAGACGAGGTCGGACACGAGGTCACCGATACCCAGCTCCGGGGAGTCCTTGCGAAGGAGGAGGAAGTCGGCCGGGGCGCCGGGCTGGAGCGGCGTTGCGCCGAGGAGCGGCGCCGTCGCCCCGGTGGCGACCGCCCACGCTTCGCCCGCCTCGATCGCGGTCGGGTCGGCGGCGGCGTGCTTCTGCGCCAGCGCGAAGGCCTTCAGGTCGGCGACCAGGTCGAGCGAGTCGTTGGAGCCGGCGCCGTCGGTGCCGAGGCCGACGCGGACGCCGGCGGTGCGCGCCGCGGGGTAGGGGAAGACCCCGCCGACCGCCAGCTTCATGTTCGCCACCGGGTTGGTGACGACGGTGGCGCCGCGCTCGGCGACCAGCGCCAGCTCGTCGGGGTCGAGCCAGACGCCGTGGGCGAGGACGGTGCGCTCGCTCAGAAGCCCCATCCGGTCGAGGTAGAAGGCGGGCCGCCCGCCGTGCTCGGCGAGGCAGTCCTGCACCTCCTTCTCGGTCTCGGAGAGGTGGATCTGCACCGCCAGCCCGCGCTCGGCGCTGAGCTCGCCGATCCAGCGCAGCGACTCTTCGGAGACGGTGTAGATCGCGTGGGGGGCGAGGGCGGGGGTGATGTGGGGACCGAAGCCCTCGAGTTCCTCGAGGCCGCGGTAGGCCGCTTCGCGCAGCTTCGCGGGGGAGCCGTTCAGGTCGAATAACGGGGCGCCGATCGTCGCGCGGACGCCGGCCTCCTCGACCGCGCGGGCGGTCGCCGCCGGGTGCCAGTACATGTCCCAGAAGCGGGTCGTGCCGCTGCGCAGCATCTCCGCGCAGGCGAGGCGGGCGCCCCAGTAGACGTCGTCCGCCTCGAGCTGTTCCTCGACCGGCCAGATCTTCTCTTCCAGCCACGGCATCAGCGGCAGGTCGCCGCCGGAGCCGCGGAAGAGCGTCATCGCCGCATGGGTGTGGCCGTTGACGAGCGGCGGCACCAGGTGCGCGCCGGCGGCGTCGATCGTCTCGTCGCCAGGCTCGGCCGCGACGTTGGCGCCAAGCGCCGCGATTGACCCATCCTCGCACCGAACCCCGACCCGCTCCCCCTCCAGAAGCGCGTTCTCGACCGTCAACGCCATTCGTCTGTTCCTTTTCGGGACATAGGACGGATAAGGAACAGGCGAATCATCGGCCCACCGCCCCCAGGCGTGGCAGCACCGCGGCCAGGCCTTCGCGCAGGCGCTCGGCGTTGACGAGGCGGTCGGCTTCCATCGCCGCCGTGCTGACCTCGCCCTCGCCGAGGCCGTTGGCGAGGTTGTCGACGACGCAGAGGGCGGCGTAGTCGAGGCCGAGCTCGCCGGCGACGACGCACTCGGCAGCGATCGTCATCCCGACCACGTCGGCGTGCGCCGCCATCAGCCGGATCTCCGCCGGCGTCTCGAAGCGCGGCCCGCGCGCCTGCCAGTAGACGCCGCCGTCGCGCGGCTCCTGGCCGCTCTCGGCCCAGGCAGCGATCACTTCCTCGCGCCAGCCGCGGGCGAAGCCGGGGGCGGAGTGGGCGCGCGCGTCGCCGAAGATCGAGTCGCCGAGGTTGAGGGCGATGAAGTCGTCGGGGCAGACGAGGGCGCCGACGCCCAGCTCCTCGGGCCGCAGCGAGCCGACCGAGCCGATCCCCAACACCCGGTCGCACCCTTGCTCGAGCAGCGGCCGCAGAGTCGCCTCGTGGTCAATCTGGTGGGGGAGGACGAAGGTCCCCTCGGGGCTGCGGTGCCGCTGCACGATCGCTGCCCCCTGGTCGGCCGCCGCCGCCGCGATCTCCTCGCCGCCAGGACCGAGGGCGTTGCTGCCAAGGATCACAGCGAGTCGTCCCATCGCGCGATCCTATGCGGCCGTTCAGCCTTCGCGCTGCGCTTTGAACGCCGCCGCGGCCTCGTCGTGGTCGACCAGCGGCTCGGGGTAGTCGAGGCGCTCGAAGCCTTCCATCCGCCAGGGCCGGAAGATCGCCTTGCCGCGGACGGGCTCCAGCTCGGGCAGGTAGCGCCGCACGTAGAGCCCGTGCGGGTCGAAGCGCTCCGCCTGACGCACGGGGTTGAGGACGCGGTTGGGACGCGTGTCGTTGCCGGTCCCCGCCACCCACTGCCAGTTGCCGGCGTTGTTGGCGATCTCGCCGTCGGTCAGCAGGTCCCAGAAGTGCCAGGCGCCGGGCCGCCAGTCGACATAGAGGTCCTTGCAGAGGAAGGAGGCGACGGTCATCCGCGCCCGGTTGTGCATGTAGCCCTCCTCGGCGAGCTGGCGCATCGCCGCGTCGACCAGCGGGTAGCCGGTCCGGCCCTCCTGCCAGGCCTCGAAGGCGCGCTTGGAGCGCGACCAGCGGTCGCCGCGCCGGCGGTAGTCGCGGTGGGGGAGGGACGGGGTCGCCGCCAGCACCTGGTGGTGGAAGTCGCGCCAGCAGAGCTGCCGCACGAAGGCCGCCCCGCCCCGCCGCTCGCCCGCTTCGTGGGCCAGCTCCAGCGGCGAGACGCAGCCCCAGCGGATGTAGGCGCTGAGGCGTGAGGTGCGGTCCCCGGCGAGGTCGTCGTGGCCGTCCTCGTAGCTGCCGAGCCCGTCGCGGAGGAAGGCGCGCATCAGCTTCCGGCCCTCGCCCTCGCCCCCGGGCATGCGCTTCGGCGAGGGGCGGCCGTCGACCAGCGAATCCAGCGCCGGCAGCCGCCCGGCCGCCAGCTGGCTCGGGACCGAGAGCCCGCGCGGCGCCCCGTGCCCCTGGCGCCAAGCGACCTGGCTCCAGGCGCGGTGGAAGGGGGTGAAGACCTTGAAGTGATCGCCGCCGCCCGGCGTGACCTCTCCCGGCGGCACCACGGTCACCCCTGGGTGGGCGGTGAACTCGATCCGCTCCTCCTCACACGCCCGCGCCAGTCGCTCCTCCCGCCCCCGCGCGTAGGCGCTCCAGTCGGCGCTGACGTGCAGCGCGGTCGCGCCGCACTCGCGCGCCACCGCGATCGCCTCCCGGACCGGGTCGCCGCGGCGGACGAACAGCCGCCCGCCCGCCCTGCGCAGCGCCTCGTCGAGGTCGTGCAGCGCCTCGAGCATGAAGGCGACCCGGTTCGGGGCCGCGAAGCGCGACCCCAGCAGCCGCTCGTCGAGGACGAACAGCGGCACGACGCGCTCCGCTTTCGCCGCCGCGGCCAGCGCCGGATGGTCGTGGACGCGAAGGTCCCGGTTGAAGAGGACGACGGAAGTCTCGATTGCCATATGTTCCTGAAATGGGGAACGGAGCAGACGAGGAGAAGGATCAGCGCCACCCGGAGTCGGGCCGCGACGAGACCGAGGAGGAACGCCTCGACCGCAACCTCAGCGAGCTTTTGCAGGAGCTGCGGGTCGCCCTGCCCGGCGTCCAGGTCCTCTTCGCCTTCCTCCTCGCGGTCCCGTTCCAGCAGGGCTTCGAAAAGATCACTCCCTTCCAAAAGGGCGCCTACTTCGGGACCCTGATCTGCACCGCGATCTCGGCGGTGATGCTGATCTCGCCGACCGCCTACCACCGGATCACCTTTCGCTACCAGCAGAAGCGCCGGCTCGTCTACTACGCGAACCGCTTCTCGATCATCGGCCTCTTCTTCCTCGCCCTGGCGATGACCGGGGCGATCATGCTGATCACCGATTACCTCTTCGGCAGCACGGCGACGATTCTGATGTCCGCCGCCACCGTCCTCGTCTTCGGCGTCTTCTGGTTCGGGTTGCCGCTGCAGCGGCGGCTCAGCCTCTCGGCGGGGCAGGAGCCTCTAAGCAAGCCCGAAAGCGACTGAGCTCGGCCTCGAGGTCGTCGAGGAAGGGCAGCTCCGGCGCCTTCTCGCGCAGCAGCGCCAGGTCGGCTTCCCAGATCTCGGCCTTCAGCTCGATCGGGACCTTGAACTCCTCGCGGACCGCGTCGCCTTCGGTTTCGTAGGCGGCCCGCAGGGTGGTGACGTTGGTCAGCTTGTCGGCGCCGTAGATCGCCATCGCCTCGGCGTCGGCCGCCGCGACCCGTTCCCGGTGCTCGGCCTTGCGCACCCGGTAGTCGTCGAGCGCTTCGTCGTCGGTGAGGGCGCCGACCATGCCGGCGACGTCTTCGCCGAACTTCTCCCGCAGCTCGTCGAGCGTCGTATCGGAGTCCTCGACGACGTCGTGGAGCAACGCCGCCGCCAGCACCTCGTCGCGGTAACCGAGCTCCTCGAGCCGGGCGGCGACGGCGATCGGGTGCTCGACGTAAGGCATCCCGCCGCTGCCGTTGCGGGTCTGGCCGGCGTGGTCGGCGCGCGCCTGCTCGAGCGCGCTGCGCACCAGCGGCGAGCGCTCAGCGGCTGCCTCGATCCTCTCGGCCGGGGACACCGGCTCAGCCTAGACGGCCGCGGCGGCTTTCGCCGCCCGCGCCGGCAGCTCGAGCTCACTGCGCTCGACCGCGAGCTCGAGCGCCTCGGGGTCGCCGCCGAGATCGACCCACTGCTGCTGCGCCGCGGCGCCGAGCTGGTCGAGCTGGTCGTCGGAGTGGAGCGGGTCGTGGTGGAAGAGCAACGTGCGCTCGGCGCCGGTCCGCCGCGCGAAGCTGAGCGCATGCGAGGTGGCCGAGTGGCCCCAGCCGACGTGGCACGGGTACTCGCTGTCGCTGTACTGGCCGTCGTGGATCAGCAATGAGGCGTCGCGGGCGAGGGCGAAGCCGGAGATCCAGTCCTCCTCCATCTGCGCGAGGTCGGCGCCGAGCGCCGGCTCGTGGTCGGGGATGTAGGCGAGCGAGGAGTCGCCGTCGTCGATCCGGTAGCCGAGCGTGGGCCCGCGATGGGTGACCGAGGCGGCGCGGATGCGGGCCGAGCCGATCTCCCACTCGCTCTCGGGGCAGTGGCGGAAGGAGACGTCGCAGGGCAGCTCCCGCACCTCGACAGGGGAGAGCGGCGCCGAGATATAGCGGGCGATGCGGTCGCGCAGCGAGGCCTCCGGCGAGGCCGGGCCCCAGATCACGATCTCGGTCTGCGGGCGGAAGGCGGGGGCGAAGAAGACGAGGCCCTGGATGTGGTCGAGGTGGAGGTGGGTGAGGAGGATGTGGAGCCGGGTCGGCTCGTCGGGAAGGGCGAGGCCGAGGCAGCGGATGCCGGTGCCGGCGTCGAGCGCCAGCATCGAGCCGTCGGCGAGGGTGACGCCGACGCAGGAGGTGTTGCCGCCGTAGCGGATCGTTTCCGGCCCCGGGGCCGGGATCGACCCCCGCGTCCCCCAGAGCTTGACCTTCACGCCCGTCCCGCCCCGTTGTTGTTGGCGGTCGGCCAGAAGACGGCGATCGCGCCCTGCGAGCCGTGGGCGGTCTGGATCGGGAAGGCCGAGACCTCGACGTCGTGCCGGGTCCCGTCGGTCGAGCGCACGGTCAGCTCGGCGTGGGCGGGGCGGCCGCCCCGCACCGCCGCCACCAGCGGCAGCTCGTCGTAGGGGATCGGCTCGCCGTTCTCGTCGAAGGGGCCGAAGAGGGAGCCCCACTCCTGCGGGCCGACGGTTCCAAGCTCCTCGAAGCGCTTGCCCAGCAGCATCCCGGCGGCTTCGTTGTAGAAGACGAGGAGGCCGCCCTCGTCGACGAGGAAGGCCGGCGTCGAGAGGGCCGACATCAGGTTGCGGGCAAGGATCAGCTCCAGCGGTCTCTGCGTCACGAAAGACACTTTAGATCGTCAAGTTCGGACTGCCACTAGATGCCGGGTTTCTACGCGGGGAGCCAAGAATGTGGAGGTTCCCCGGGTGGCTGTTACAGCGGAGTGACTTTGGTCACTTAGATTCGCCGAACCGGTTAGCCAGCCGCTTCGGCACTGCGGAGGCCTCCTCTTGCCCAGGTGGCGAAGAGGAGGGATAGGGCTAGGCCGATGGCGAAGGCGAGGCCGACTAGGACGGGGTCGCCGGAGATGAAGCCTCGGCCGGCCTCTAGCAAGGCGGTGATGGGGTTGATCGAGGCGATGGTGTGGATCCAGCCGGAGAGGAGGTCGAGGGGGACGTAGACGGGGGCTAGGAAGAGGATTAGGAAGGTCGGGAACTGCATCAGGGGGCCGCCTTGGATCGAGCGGACGCGGAGGGCGACGCCGGCGGCCCAGAGGGTGGCGGCGACGTTGACGAGGACTGCGAGGGCGTAGAGGGCGACGATTTCGCCGGCGCTGCCGCCGACGTCCATTCCGGCGATCAAGGCGACGGCGGTGAGGACGGTCCAGGTGACGACGGCGCGGAAGAGGGCGGCGAGCGAGTAGCCGAGGACGATGCCGCTGCGGCGGCCAGCGGCGAGCATGTAGCGGCGGCCGAAGCCGGTCTCGAAGTCGCGCGCCATCGCGAAGCCGGTGAAGACGCCGCCGAAGGCCGCCGACTGCAGCAGCACGAAGACGAACTGGAAGGCGGTGTAGCCGTTGGGGAAGTCGAAGCCGGGGACTTCGCCGATCGCCGCCAGCCCGCCGGCGAAGGAGACGAAGAAGAAGAGCGGGAAGAGCAGCGAGGGGACGATGAAGGCCGGGTTGGTGAGGAAGTTGTGGATGCTGCGCCAGGCGACGGCGCGGCCGACCGTGATCCTGCTGCTCACCCGGGGCTCGGCGGCTTGGTGCACGCTCACGTTCGCACCAGCCTCGTCTTCAGGGCGCTGCTCGCCGCCGTCATCCCGATCGCGCCGACCGCCGCCGCGATCCCGAAGCCGAGGGCAAGGGCGCCGAGGTTCCAGCCTTCGATCAGCAGCGAGCGGATCGCCTCCAGCAGGTAGGTCACCGGGTTGACGCTGGCGATCGCGTGGAACCAGTCGGTCGTCAACAGGTCGAGCGGCAGCGCCATCGCCGAGAGGAAGAGGAAGACGAAGAAGACGGGGAAGAGGCCCTGGACCGCCTCGCCCGAGCCGAAGCGGAGCGCCGCGAAGAGGCCGATCGTGCCGAAGGCGACGGTGATCGTCACCGAGAGGACGATGAGGACGAGGGCGCCGCCGGCGCCGGCGGCGAGCTCCGCGCCGGCGATCAGCCCGACGCTGAGGTAGACGACCGCCTGGACGATGCCGAGGACGAATGACCCGGCGAGCAGGCCGCTGAGGAGGGCGGCGCCGCGAAGCGGCGTCAGCGCCAGCCGGTTGAGGAAGCCGGTCTCGATGTCGCGGGCGAGGTCGGTGCCGGAGTTCATCACCGAGAAGAGGGCGCCTTGGATGAAGGGGACGGCGAGGATGAAGGTGAGGTAGGAGTCGGTCGGGAAGCCGGGCAGGTTGGTCGCGTCTTTGAGGCCGCCGGCGTTGACCGCGAGCAGGAACATCGGGAAGACGATCGCGGGGACGATCTGCGCCGGCTGGCGCAGGGTCCGCAGCACCGAGCGGTGCGCGAGCTGCCCGATCTGGTTGCGGAGGCTGCCGCTCACGCCGCCCCGACCGCCTCCGCCTCGCCGGTCTCCGTCTCGGCCTCCTCCTCGTCGGCGCCCTCGAGCGAGCGGCCGGTCTTGGCGAGGAAGACGTCGTCGAGCGAGGGCGCGTGCAGCTGCAGGTTCTCGATCGCGATCGAGTCGGCGTCGAGGGCGCGCACCACCTCGGCCAGCTGCGACTCGCCGCCCTCGAGGCGGACAGAGACGCCGCGCGGGGAGGAGCCGGCCCGCTCGCCGAAGCGGCCGAGGACCGCCGCCATCCGCTCGCGGTCGCCCTCCTCGCGGGGGACGGCTTCGACGGTCGGCCGGCCGATCTCCGCCTTCAGCTCGGTCGGAGTCCCCTCGGCGACGAGGTGGCCGTGGTCGATGATCCCGACCCGGTTGGCGAGGGCGTCGGCCTCCTCCAGGTACTGGGTGGTGAGGAAGACGGTCACGCCGCGGTCGGCCGCGAGCCGCTGGACCTCCTCCCAGAGCGCGCTGCGGCTCTGCACGTCGAGCCCGGTGGTCGGCTCGTCGAGGAACAGGATGCGCGGCCGGTGGACGAGCGCGAGAGCGAGGTCGAGGCGCCGCTTCATCCCGCCGGAGTAGCCGCCCACGCGGCGGTCGGCGGCCTGCACGAGCCCGACGCGCTCGAGCAGCTGATCCGAACGCTGGCGCGCCTCGGCGCCCGTCATGCCGTGCAGGGCGGTCTGGAGCCTCAGGTGCTCGCGGCCGGTGAGGAACGGGTCGAGCGCCGCCTCCTGGAGAGCGGCGCCGATCGTCGCGCGCACGGCCGCGCCGTCGTGCACGATGTCGTGGCCCGCCACCCACGCGCGCCCGTCGGTGGGCGGCAGCAGCGTGGTGAGCATGTGGACCGTCGTCGACTTGCCTGCGCCGTTCGGGCCGAGGAAGCCGTACACCTCGCCGGGCTCCACGCGCAGGTCGATCCCGTCGACCGCGCGCGGGCCCTTCTTGAATTCCCTGACCAGTCCCTGAGTCTCGATGGCGGCGTCGGACACGCCCTCCAGACTATGTGGTCCGCGCAGGCTCCCCTGGGAGGTGCGTCAGGTTCTCGACCGCGCGCACTCCGTCGACGGCACGCGCGCGTGTCGTGAGCTCCTCCATGACGTCCTGGCTCGGCACCTCGCCGCGCAGGTAGATCACGCCGTACTCGGCGTTCACGGAGATCTTCTCCTTGGGGAGCTCGTCGCTCCGGAAGATCTCGCTCTCGACCTTGCGCGCGAGCGCCGGGTCGTTGAGGCGCTCCTCGGCTGACTCGCGGCCGGCGCCCGGTGTGGCGCTCTGCGCCGCGCCCTTCAGCTGGCCGCCGTAGCGATCCACGTATCCCTTCGC
>JBJMKN010000048.1:0-99194 GCA_045805765.1 Solirubrobacterales bacterium | reverse complement strand
GTGGCTACTTTTTTCGGAATACCCTAACAAAGTCGACAGGGGCCTCTGGCTCTCCCCCTACTCCGCTGCTTTTCCGCGCCTTTTGGGCGCTTGGGGGTTAAGCCGCCTTCGTAACCTTGCCCGCCTTCAAGCACCTCGTGCAGACGTAGGCGCGAAGGGGGCGGCCGTTCTCTTGGATCCGGACCTTTTGCAGGTTCGGGTCGAAGCGGCGCTTGGTGGCGACCATCGAGTGGCTTCGGGAGTGGCCGAACGCCGGTCCCTTGCCGCAGCTGTGACATACCTTGGCCATCGGTCGCGGGATGGTACAGGGTGCAGGCGCTGGGGCGCCTAGCCGCCCACCGCTCGCTTGAGGAGGGCCATGCGGGCGACGGTCAGGGCGGCGTTGCGGCCCTGGTCTCGCTTGTCGCCTCCTGCGCGGGCGAGGGCCTGCTCCATGTTGTCGCAGGTGATGACGCCGAAGGCGCAGGGAACGCCGGTTGCCAGCTGGACGTCCTGGATTCCGCGGGCGGCCTCGGCGCAGACGAAGTCGTAGTGGTCGGTCTCGCCGCGGATGACGACGCCGAGGCAGGCGACGCCGCCGATCTCGAGGCCGCCGTTGTGTTTGGCGTTGTCGCGGCGGACGCCGTCGATGATTTCTTTGGCGGCGAAGGGCAGCTCGTAGGCGCCCGGGACGGACTGGTGGGTGACATTGCCGATCGGCACGCCCGCCATCTGAAACCCGTGATCGGCGCCGTCGAGCAGGCGCAGCGCCAGATCCTCGTAGAAGCGCCCGACGACGACCGCGAACTGGAGCTTCTCCAGCTTCGCCTTCTCCTCGTCGCTGAACTGCTCGAGGAACGCCCCCGCCTCAGCCATTGCCGTCCTTGCTCCCCGCGGCGTCCCGTTCCTCCTCGTCGTGGATCATCTCCTCGTCGAGGGCGAGGCCCTGGTGGTGGAGCGAGTGGCCCATCTTGTCGCGCTTGGCCCGCAGGTAGGCCTCGTTGTGGGCGTTGGGGACCGATTCGATCGGGACCTGCTCGCTGACCGAGAGCCCGTAGCCCTCCAGCCCGATGATCTTTTTCGGATTGTTGGTGAGGATGCGGATGCTCGTCAGGCCGAGGTCGCCGAGAATCTGGGCGCCGATCCCGTAGTCGCGCAGGTCGGCTGGCAGCCCCAGCTTGAGGTTGGCCTCGACGGTGTCGGCGCCCTCCTCCTGCAGCTTGTAGGCGCGCAGCTTGTTCAGCAGCCCGATCCCCCGCCCCTCCTGGGAGAGGTAGAGGAGGACGCCCTTGCCCTCGCGCTCGATCATCGAGAGCGCCGCTTCCAGCTGTTCGCCGCAGTCGCAGCGCATCGAGTGGAAGACGTCGCCGGTGAGGCACTCGCTGTGGACGCGGACGAGGACGTCGTCGGCCCCGTCGACGTCGCCCTTGACCATCGCCACGTGGTGTTTGTCGTCGACCAGCGAGCGGTAGCCGACCGCCTGGAAGTCGCCGAAGGCGGTCGGCAGCGCCGTCGCCACCACCCGCTCGACCAGTTTCTCGGTCCGCCGCCGGTAGGCGATCAGGTCGGCGACCGTGATCATCAGCAGCCCGTGCTTTTCGCAGTAGGGGACGAGGTCGGGGACGCGGGCCATCGTCCCGTCGTCGTTCATGATCTCGCAGATCACGCCGCTGGGATGGAGGCCGGCGAGGCGCGCCAGGTCGACCGAGGCCTCGGTCTGGCCGGCACGCTCGAGGACGCCGCCGTCTTTGGCTTTGAGCGGGAAGACGTGGCCGGGCTGGACCAGGTCGCGCGGCTTCGCCTCGGGGTCAATCGCGACCTGGATCGTGTGGGCGCGGTCGTGGGCGGAGATCCCGGTGGTGACGCCTTCGCGCGCCTCGACCGAGACCGTGAAGGCGGTCTGCAGCGGCGCTTCGTTCTTCGCCGCCATCAGGTTGAGGCCGAGCGCTTCGCAGCGCTCGCCGGTCAGCGAGAGGCAGATCAGGCCGCGCCCCTCCTTCGCCATGAAGTTGATCGCCTCCGGCGTCGCGAACTGGGCCGCCATCGTCAGGTCGCCCTCGTTCTCGCGGTTCTCGTCGTCGCAGACGACGACCATGCGGCCGGCGCGGATCTCCTCGATCGCCTCCTCGATCGTCGCGAACGGGGTCTCCGCCTTCGTGCTCTGGTCTTGTCCCTGCGTCTCGGCCATCGTGCTCACGCCTGCTCCTTTCGGGCCAATGGTGACATCAATCGCTCCACGTACTTGGCGATCACGTCGCACTCCACGTTCAATCGGTCTCCTGGCGCCAAATCGCCGAGGTTGGTCCGCTCCAGCGTCTCGGGGATCAGCGAGACCTCTGCCCAGTCGTCGCCCAGCTGGGAGACGGTGAGGCTGACGCCGTTGAGGGTGATCGAGCCCTTGTCGACGGCGAGCTGCAGGAGCTGGCTAGGGAGGTCGATTCGCAGGCGCCGGGCGAAGCCGTCGTCCTCGACCGACGAGACGGTGCCGACGCCGTCGACGTGCCCCTGGACGATGTGGCCGCCGAGGCGCTCTCCGACCTTCATCGCCAGCTCGAGATTGACCTTCGAGCCATCTTCCACGGAGCCGAGGGCGGTGACCTCGAGCGTTTGGTTCATCGCCTGGGTCTCGAAGCTGTCGGCGTCGACCGCGGTGGCAGTGAGGCAGCAGCCGTTTACGGCGATCGAGTCGCCGAGGGAGAGCTCGGCGGCGAGGCGGGAAGAGATGCGCAGGCGGGCGCCGTCCTCGGTGAGGTCGAGGGACTCGACGGTTCCCAGGTCTTCGATCAGGCCGGTGAACATGTCACCACTCCTTGTACGTCGCGGTGATCAGGGTGTCGTCGCCGACGTTCTTGGTCGACGACCACAAGGCGTTCTGGCGCGCGGGTCCTGTCACGGCAGGGGCGGAGTTGGGTTGACGACCTAGGAGCACTGGGGCGATGAAGGTACGCGATTCGTCGATCAGGTCGGAGGAGAGGAAGGAAGAGGCGAGGGTCTGGCCGCCCTCCAGGAAGAGGCTCGTTACTTCGCGGCGGCCTAGTTCGCGCAGGGCTAGCTCTAGGTCCGGGGCGGAGATGACCTCCGCGCCCGCCTCTTTTAGGGCAGTGGTGCGATCGGTTGGTGCATCCGGGGCCGTAATGACGAGGACCGGCGCTTGATCGAGGGTGGCGAGAAGTTGGGAATCCAGCGGCAATCTCGCCTGGGAGTCGAAGATGACGCGCTTGGGTTGCCGAGCACCGTCGATACGGGCCGTTAGGAGGGGGTCGTCGGTTAGGGCGGTGCCGATGCCTACGGCGATCGCGTCGTGTTCGACGCGCCAGCGGTGGACGAGCTCGCGGCTCTCGGGGCCGGAGATCCAGGGGCTGTCGCCTGGGGCGGTGGCAGTCTGGCCGTCGAGGGACATCGCCATCTTCAGGACGACCAGCGGCAGGCCGGTGCGGGCGTGTTTGCGGAAGGGCTGGTTGAGACGGCGCGCGGCGGTGGCCTCGGCGCCGGTCGCGAAGGCGACCTCGACGCCGCCGTCGCGGAGGATGCCGGGGCCGCGGCCCGCTGCCTTCTCGCTCGGGTCCTCGGAGGCGATGACGACGTGGCCGATCCCCGCCTCGAGGATCGCCTCGACGCAGGGCGGCTGCCGCCCATGGTGGGCGCAGGGCTCCAGCGTCACGTACATGGTCGCCCCGGCCGGGTCGGCGCCGCGGCCGCGGCAGTCCTCCAGCGCCGCCCGCTCGGCGTGCAAGCCGCCAAGCTCGGCGTGAAACCCATCGCCGATCACCTCGCCATCACGAACGATCACAGCACCAACGAGCGGATTCGGGCTGACGCGCCCCCGCCCGCCCTCGGCCAGCGCGAGAGCGCGCCTCAGGTGAGTCTGATCCGTGCCAGTTAGCTGGGAATCCATGGTTGACTGACTCGTCAATCAGTCTACCTCGGCAGGCGCCCGAACGGTAAGCGCGAATACGCTGGCAGCGTGAAATTGATCATCCAGATCCCCTGCCTCAACGAGGAGCAGACGCTCCCCGCGACCATCGCCGACCTCCCGCGCGAGGTCCCCGGCATCGACGAGGTGGAGCTCCTCGTCGTCGACGACGGCAGCACCGACCGCACCGTCGAGGTCGCGCGCGAGTGCGGGGTCGAGCACATCGTCCGCCTCACCAACAATAAGGGCCTCGCCGCCGGCTTCCAGGCAGGGTTGGATGCATGCCTGAAGCTCGGCGCCGACGTCGTCGTCAACACCGACGCCGACAACCAGTACGACGGCGCCGACGTGCCAAAGCTGGTCGCGCCGATCGTCGCCGGCGATGCCGACATGGTCGTCGGCGACCGCCGGGTCGATCAGATCGACCACTTCTCCGGATCGAAAAAGGGGCTGCAGCGGATCGGCAGCTGGGTCGTGCGGCGCCTCTCCGGCACCGAGGTCACCGACGCCACCTCCGGCTTCCGCGCCTACAACCGCGAGGCCGCCCTGCAGCTGCTGGTCGTCGACAACTTCACCTACACCCTGGAGAGCCTGATCCAGGCCGGGAAGATGCTGATCGCCGTCGACGAGGTCGAGATCGGCACCAACCCGAAGACGCGCGAGTCCCGCCTCTTCGACTCGACCGGCGCCTACGTGCGCCGCAACGCGCCGGCGATCCTCCGCATCTACGCCCGCTACGAGCCGCTGCGCGCCTTCGCCACCGCCGGCGCCGTGGTCCTCTTCTTCGCCCTCTGCGCCTGGCTGCCGTTCCTGCTCGACGCGATCTTCAACGGCGACAGCTCGGGCCACGTGCAGTCGCTGATCCTCGGCGCCGTCCTCTTCATCGCCGCGATGCAGCTCTTCGCGCTCGGCGTCATCGGCGACCTCCTGGCCGGCCAGCGGGTGATGACCCAGCGCGTGTTCGAGCGGGTGCGGCGGGTCGAGCTGGCGCTCGGCGTCGAGCCCTCCCATTACGAGCGCGGCGGCAAGCCGGTCGCTCGCGAGAGCGCCGAGTGAGCGCGAAGGAGGGCAAAGGCGCCGAGGCGAACGCAGCCGAATACGGGAAAACGGCGAGCTTCCTGGCGATCGGCGTCGGCCTCACCGGCCTGATCACCTACGCCTACTTCCTGATCGCCTCCCACACCCTCTCCAAGCCCGACTACGGCCAGATCACGGTTCTCTGGTCGGCCGTCTTCATCACGATCTCGACCCTCTACCGGCCGGTCGAACAGCTGCTCAGCCGCCACGTCTCCGAGAGGCTGGCCAAGGGCGAGCCGCTGCGGCAGGAGCTGCGCGTCGCCTCGACGATCCAGATCGGCTTGGCGCTCTTCTTCGCGGTCACGGCGCTGGCGCTGCGCGGGCCGATCCAGGACGGCCTCCTCGAAGGCAACGAAACCCTGTACTGGGTCTTCTTCGGCGCCGTCCTCTTCTACGCCGCCAGCTACTTCGCCCGCGGCTTCCTCGCCGGCCAGCGCACCTTCGGCCTGTTCACGGCGCTGATCCTCTCCGAGTCCTGCTTCCGCACCCTCTTCGCGCTGCTGGTCGCGATCGGGCTGCTCAGCGGCCAGAGCTGGGTAGCGGTCGGGATCGTCGCGGCGCCGAGCCTGAGCCTGCTGGTGGTGCCGTTCGCTTTCGCAAGGCGGGCGAAGAAGTCACAGGCCGAAGCGCCACCCGCCGCGCCCGGAAGCGAAGCTGAGGACGCGGCGGCCGGATCATCGGAAATGACGATGCGGGAGGGCAGCGGCTTCGCCGCGGCCGTGCTCGTGATCATGTTCAGCGAACAGGCATTCCTCAACGCCGGGCCGATCATCACCCGCGGCCTCCAGGGCGCCGCCGCCGCCGGCTTCATCTTCAACGTGCTGATGCTGGCGCGGGCGCCGCTGCAGCTCTTCCAGGCGGTCTCGACCAGCATCCTCCCCCATCTCACCAGCCTCCACACCTCGACCGCCCCCGACAGCGACCGCGAATTCCACCGCTCGGTCCGCGGCGTCCTCCTCGCCGTCGCCGGCTTCGCCGCCTTCACCGGCGTCGTCGTCCTCATCGCCGGCCCGCAGCTGATGCAGCTCGCCTTCAGCAAGAAGTTCGAGTACGACCGGCCGGGGCTGCTGCTGGTGACGCTGGGGATGGGGCTCTACCTCGGCTCGGTGACGCTGAACCAGGCCTGCCTCGCGCAGGGACAGGTGCGGCGCGCCGCCGCCCGCTGGATCTCCTGCGCCGCCTTCTTCATCCTCTGGAACTTCCTGCCGATCGTCAGCAACGAGTTCCGCCGCGTCGAGATCGGCTTCGCGCTCACCGCCGGCGTCCTCTTCGGCCTCCTCTACCTCGTCTACCGCTACCCGCACGGGCGCGAGGAGGACATCCCGCGCGAAGGCTCGACCGAGGAGCTCGAGCTGCGGCTCGCCTCGATCGACGAGAACACCTGAACCGCTTCCTTTAGGTTCCGCCGATGGGGCACCACGACGCCGAGCTGATCCTGATCGCCGGTGCCCTGCTGGGCGCGGGCATCATCGGGGCGCTGCTCGCCGACCGGGTCCGCGTTCCCGGGCTCCTGCTCTTCCTCGCCCTGGGGATGGTCGCGGGCTCACAGGGAATCGGCGGCATCGAGTTCTCCAACATGGAGCTGGCGCGGACGCTGGGGACGATCGCGCTGATCCTGATCCTCTTCGAGGGCGGGCTGACCGCCGGCTGGTCGGAGATCCGGCCCGTGCTGGGCACGGCGGCCTCGCTGGCGACGATCGGCACCGTCCTCACCGCCGTGGTCGCCGGCTTCGCGGCGAAGCTGATCTTCGACATCGGCACCCTGGAAGGCTTGATCGTCGGCTCGGCGATCGCCGCCACCGACTCGGCGGCGATCTTCGCCGTGCTGCGCCGATCGACGCTGGAGAAGCGGCTGGCGCGCTCGCTCGAGGGCGAGTCAGGCATGAACGACCCCATCGCCCTGCTGCTGGTGATCGGGTTCATCGAATGGATCCAGGAGCCCGGCTACGGGCTGGCCGACATGGCCGGCCTGCTGGCCCTCAAACTCGCGGTCGGGATCGCCGTCGGCTACCTGGTCGGCCGCCTTGCCGTGGCGGCGCTGAGTGCGGTCCGGCTGCCGACCGACGGGATCTACCCGGTGGCGACGGTCGCGATCGCCGCCCTCGCCTACGGCGTCGCCGAGATCGCCCACGGCTCGGGCCTGCTCGCGACCTACCTGGCCGCTCTCGCGCTCGGCGCCGCCAACATCCCCGCCCGGCGCACCGTCGTCGCCTTCCACGAGGGGCTCGGCTGGGTCGCCCAGCTGTCGCTGTTCATCCTCCTCGGCCTCCTGGTCTTCCCCAGCCAGCTCGACGACGTGGCGCTGAAGGGCCTGGCGCTCTCCGCGGTGTTGATCCTCGTCGCCCGCCCTCTGGCGACCTTCGTCGCCACCGCCCTGGCGCCGCTCAACGTGCGAGAGCGGCTGATGCTCGGATGGGCCGGGCTGCGCGGCGCGACGCCGATTTGGCTCGCCACCTTCCCCGTCGTCGCCGGGATCGCCGGCGGCCAGGAAGAGTTCGCCATCGTCTTCTTCGTCGTCGTCACCTCGACCCTGGTCCAGGGAGCCAGCTTCGAGCCGCTGGCGACGCGGCTCGGGCTGACGACCGACGAGCCGGCGCTGCCGCGCAGGCTGCTGGAGTCGGGGCGGATCCGGCGCATGGGCGGCGACGTGATCGCCTACCGGGTGCCCGAGGGCGCCGCGATCGCCGGGCACCGGGTCCGTGAGCTGGAGCTGCCGCGCGAGGCGCTCGTCAACGTGATCGTCCGCGACGGGAACGCGATGCCGCCGCGAGGATCGACCGAGCTGCAGGAGGGCGACGAGCTGCACATCCTCGTCCGCAGCGAGCTGCGCGACGAGGTCGAGGGCCTGACCAGCCACTGGGCCAAAGGCCCGATCGGCAGGCCCGCCCCGCCCCCGTTGCCGCGACGGGGAGCCTCCCAGGTCTTCACGGTGCGTCCCGCCGGGGGAGATGGGGAGCTGGGCGAGGAGATCGACGGGATTCCGATCGTCAGGGTGATGCGCGACCGCAGCGAGCGGGGCGCCTACCTCGTCGCCCTCGCCGACGGGCGCTACGCGGTCTTGAGCTCCGGCCTGATCGCGATCGGCGGCCGGCGGGCGCTGGCCGGGTGGTGCGAGGGCCGCGCCGCGCGGGAGGACGTCGACGCTTCGGAGCGGGCCTGGTGGCAGGAGGTGACGGGGGCGCTGATCGCCCGCGGGCGCTCAGGCGGCCCCGGCCGCGTCGACGATCTCGGCGTAAGCGGCAGCGGGCTCGGCAGCGCCGAAAACGGCTGAGCCGGCGACGAAGAGCTGTGCGCCTGCGGCGGCGAGCGGCCCGGCGGTCTCCTTGTCGACGCCGCCGTCGACCTCGATCGCGGCGCCGCCGGCGAGTGGCAGCAGCCGCTCGACCTTCTCCGGCGAGGCCTCGATGAAGGACTGGCCCCCCCAGCCGGGGTTGACGGTCATGCAGAGGACGACGTCGGCGAGGCCGCGCAGCTCCCCCACCGCCTCGACCGGGGTGCCGGGGTTGATCGCGATTCCCGCGAGGCAGCCGAGCTCACGGACGGCGGAGAGGGTGCGGTGGGCGTGCGGGGTCGCCTCGTCGTGGAAGGTGATCGAGTCCGCTCCGGCCTTGGCGAAGTCGGCGAGCTGCCGCTCCGGCGCCTCGATCATCAGGTGGACGTCGACGACGCCGCCGGCGTCGTGGACCTGGTCGGCGATCCCGCTCAGGACGAGCGGCCCGATCGTGATCGGGGGGACGAAGTGCCCGTCCATGACGTCGAAGTGGATGACCCGGGCGCCGGCGTCCATCACCTCGGCGACCTGCACCCCCAGCCGGCCCATGTCGGCGGAGAGGATCGACGGCGCCACACGCCGCTCGGCCAGCAGCTCACGCATCTGGTCGCTCATTCGCCTGACCCTACTGAGCGCGTGCGGACGGGGCTTAGGCCTCGCGCAGCATCGAGCTGCCGCAGGACTGGCATTCCATGTCGGCGGTGTGGCTCATCCGGGCGATCGTCTGATGCTCGCCGCAGTTGGGGCACTGGGAGACGAGTTCGAAGCGGCTGAGGCAGTTGACGCAGCGCAGGCGGCCCGGCAGCTGGGTCGGGCGCAGCCACGGCTCCCCGCACTTGGGGCAGGCGGCGCGGTTCAGCGGATTGGAGTCCGCCGGGGTTGACTGGTCGGCTTCGCTCATCGGGCTAATCATGCCTGGTCGTGCAGGCGTCCCGAAAACCACAGCTCGAGGCAAAAGTTTCGCTAGGGCGTCCTGGTCAACCGGGCGATGAAAAAGCCGGTGGTGCGGTCGCGGTCCGGTCGCAGCTGCAGGCACCGTCGCTCGGCCGGGGCGGCAAGCTCGGGCGCGCGGGCGCCGAGGTCGTCGAGCTGCAGCGGCGGCGCCTCGCCCGCCTGCGAGGCGCGGAGCAAGGCGGCGATCTGGTCCTCGTTCTCGCGGCGGGAGATCGTGCAGGTCGAGTAGACGAGGGTGCCCCCCGGTCGCAGCGCCGCCGCGGCTGCGCGCAACAGCCCGTCCTGGATCTCGGTCAGCCGCCCGATCGTCTTCGGCGACTTGCGCCAGCGCGCGTCCGGCCGCGAGGCGAGGGTGCCGAGGTCAGAGCAGGGGGCGTCGAGGAGAACGCGGTCGAAGCCCTCGGCCGGCCCCGCCTTGCGCGCGTCCTCCTCGAGCACGGTGATGCCGCGGAGGCCGAGGCGAGTTGCCTGGGCGGCGACTTCGCCGGCGCGAGTCGGATCGAGCTCGACCGAGATGACGACGCCGCGGTCGCCCATCCGCTCGGCGATCTGCCCGGTCTTGATCCCCGGCCCGGCGCAGAGGTCGAGAACCTGCTCGTCGGCCTGCGGGTCGAGCACCTCGACCGCCGCCGCCGATCCGCGGCTCTGCGGGGTCAGCTCGCCGGCGGCGACCGCCGCCGGGATCGCCTCGCCGGTGCGCCCCGCGATGACGATCGACTCCGGCGGGGCGAGCGGCCACGCGGCCTCGGCTGCGCTCGCCTCCACCCCGGCTCCCCGCAGCCCCGCCAGCATCGCCTCGCGGTCGCTGCGCAGGAGGTTGACCCGCATCGCCACCTCGGCCGGCTGGTTGCAGGCGGCGAGGGCCGTGCGCGCGTCATCGGCCCCCAGCTCCTCCCACCACATCTCCGCCAGCCATTTCGGGACCGAGTCGGCGACTGCGGCGGCGGCCGGGTCCGCGTCGTTCTCCAGCAGCTGCGCGACCAGCTGCGCGCGCTCGCGGATCGCCCGCCGCAGGACGGCGTTGACGAAGCCGGAGGCATGGGCGGCGCCGCCGGCCTTGGTCAGCTCGACCGCCTGGTCGACGGCGGCGTGGTCGGGGGTGGCGTCGGCGAAGAGCAGCTCGTAGAGGCCGAGCCGCAGGGCGGCCAGAACCGGCGGGTCGAGGAGCCGGGTCGAGCGCTTGGCGAGGCGTTCGATCGCGACGTCGCTGGTGCCGCGGCGCTGGACGGCGCCGTAGGCAAGGCGTTGCGCCTGGGCGCGGTCGCGGCCGTCGAGTTCTAGCCGGTCCGCCTCGGCGCGAAAGACGCGCTCGGTGAAGGCGTCGTCCTCGAAAGTCGCGCGGATCGCCGCGAAGGCGAGGGCCCGCGCCGGGGAGACGCGGCCGGAGGCGGCGGCTGCCTCGCCGGCGCTCACGAGCCCGGCAGCGGGTGGCCGCGCAGGTAGGCGTCGGCGGCCATCGCCTTGCCGCCGGGCGGCTGGACCAGCTCCAGCCGCAGCGCGCCCTCGCCGGCTCCGAGCAGGAGCGCGCCCTCGCGCTCGCCCAGCTCGCCCGCCGGAAGCTGCGCCTCGACCGCAGCCGCGCGCTTGACGCCGAGGCGCTCGCCCTCCGGCAGCTCCACGTAGGTGCCGATGTGCGGGTTGAGGGCGCGGACCTTGGCCGCCAGCTCGGGCGCGGGGCGCTCCGGGTCGAGGCGGCGGTCCCCCGGCTCGATCTTCTCCGCGTAGGTGACGGCCGCCTCGTCCTGCTCGGCGAACTCGAGCTTCCCTTCGGCCTGGAGGTCGAGGGCGCGGACGAGCAGCTCACCGCCGAGTTCGGCGAGGCGGGCCGAGAGGGACTCGAAGTCTTCGTCTGCCCCGATCGCCACCTCCTCGCGGAGGGCGACGGGCCCCGAGTCGAGGCCGGCGGTGAGGCGCATGATGCAGACGCCGGTCCGCTCGTCCCGGGCCATGATCGCCCGCTCGATCGGCGCCGCGCCGCGCCAGCGCGGCAGCAGCGAGGGGTGCACGTTGAGGATCGGGAGCTCGGAGAGCAGCGGCTCGCGGATCAGCTGCCCGAAGGCGCAGACGACGACCGCCTCGGGTTTCGCCGCCCGGATCCGCTCCAGCGAGGGCTCCTCGTTGACGTTCTCCGCCTGCAGCAGCTCGAGGCCGAGCTCCCGCGCCGCGAGCGCCGCGGGCGGCGGCTTCACCTTGCGGCCGCGGCCCTGGCGGCGGTCGGGCGGCGTCACCACCAGCGCCGGGCGGTGCGGCGAGTCAGCCAGGCGCCGCAGGACGGTCGCGGCGAAGTCGGAGGTCCCGAGGTAGGCGGTCCTCACGCGTCGGTGCGAGGCTCGCGCAGCTCGCCCTCTTCGTCGATCTCTTCCTCGGAAGAGGGGCTGTAGCTGCCGCCCTCGCGCAGGGCCCGCAGCGCCGCCTTGCGCTGCTCGCGCGGGGTGCGGTCGAGGATCAGGACGCCGTCGAGATGGTCGATCTCGTGCTGCAGCACCCGTGCCTCGAGGCCGGCGGCCTCGATCACGATCGGCGCCCCTTCGACGTCGCGACCGCTGAAGCGCGCGTAGAGCGGGCGCTCGACGTCCATCGTCACCCGCGGCAGGCTGAGGCAGCCCTCCTCGGCGACGGCGATCTCCTCAGAGAGGTACTCGACCTCCGGGTTTACGAGCGCCGTCGGCTCGCTCTCGGGGCCGGCCTGGAAGACCAGCAGCCGACGCAGGGCGCCGAGCTGGGTAGCCGCGAGCCCGATCCCGAGGCCGTCCCGCATGATCTCGAACATCCGCTCGGCCTCGGAGCGCAGCTCCGGCCCGAAGCTGGTGACGGGCGACCCCTTGCTCTTGAGGACCGGGTCGCCGAACTGGACGACGTGGGCAAGCGCGGCTTCCCGGCGCTCCAGCATCTCGACTTCGAGCCGGCGCTCCTCCTCGGACTCGCGCTCCTCCGTCTTCACCTCGTCGCTCATCGGCCCTGAGTCTAAATATCGCCACCGTTCTGACACTTCCTGCGTGATGAGGAGGAGCGGGACCTACTGCGGGTCGATGTCGGCTCCGATCGCGACGTCCTTCAGTGAGCGGTCTCCGACCTTGCGTTCGACGACGTCCCGCATCGCCGTGATCGTCCCCGCCCGATCCTCAGCCTTGATCAGGATCCGCCGCCGGTGCCGGTTCCGCACCCGGAACATCGGCGCCGGGCCCAGCAGCTCCGACCCCTTCGGCAAGCTCAGCCGCAGGTCGCGCGCCACCGCGCTCGCCGCCTCGTCGACCTTGCCCTCGTCTTCGGCGGCGAAGTTGACCCGCGCCAGGTGCGAGAACGGGGGGTAGCGGAGGATCTCGCGGCGGTTCAGCTCCAGCTCGAGGAAGCCGGCGGAGTCGTGGCGCGCCGCGTGCTCGATGCTGGCGGCGTTCGGAGCCAGCGTCTGCACGATCACCTCCCCCCCGGCCTCGCCGCGGCCGGAGCGGCCAGCGAGCTGGGCGACCATCGCAAAGGTGCGCTCCTCGGCGCGGAAGTCGGGGAAGCGGAGGGTCGCATCGGCGTCGAGGATCACGCTCAGCGTCACCTCGGGGAAGTCGTGGCCCTTGGCGACCATCTGGGTGCCGACGAGGACGGCGCTCGGGGCTTCGTCGAAGCGGGCGAGGATGCGGGCGTGGGCGCCGCGTTCGGAGGCGGTGTCGGAGTCGAGCCGCAGCACCGGCATCGGCGCGAGCCGCTCGCGCAGCACCTCCTCGATCCGCTCGGTCCCGGCGCCCGCCTGCGAGAGCGTCGTCGAGCCGCACTCCGGGCAGGCGCGCGGCTGGCGCTCGGAGTGGGCGCAGTGGTGGCAGACGAGGCGGCCGCTGTGGCGGTGGACGATCAGGGAGACGTCGCAGTTGGGGCAGCCCCAGTGGTGCCCGCAGGAACGGCAGGTGAGCCAGGGGGCGAAGCCGCGCCGGTTGATCATCACGATCGCCTTGGCGCCGGCGGCGCGGACTCCCTCGAGCGCCTCCCAGGTCTCGGCGTGGACGGGGCCTGAGCGCGGGTCGGCCTCGCGCATGTCGACGAGGTGGACCGGCGGCATCCGCCGGCCGTCGACCCGGCTCGGCAGCTCCAGCCGCGGCAGCTCCAGCCAGCTCTCCGGCCGCGGCGTCGCGGTCCCGGCGACCAGCACGGCGCCGGTGTCGGCGGCACGTTTGCGGGCGACGGCGCGAGCGTCGTAGGTGGGGTCGCCCTCCTGCTTGTAGGAGGCGTCGTGCTCCTCGTCGATGACGATCAGGCCGAGGTCGCGGACGGGGGCGAAGACGGCGGAGCGGGGGCCGACGCAGACGCTCGCCTCGCCGCTGCGCAGGCGGCGCCACTCGTCGTAGCGCTGGCCGGCCGAGAGGGCGGAGTGGAGGACGGCGAATCGGTCGCCGAGGCGGGCGCGGAAGCGGGCGACCGCCTGCGGCGCCAGCCCGATCTCGGGGACGAGGACGATCGCGCCCTTGCCGCGCTCGAGCGCCGCCTCGACGGCGGCGAGGTAGACCTCGGTCTTGCCGGAGCCGGTGACGCCGTGGAGGAGCATCTTGCGCTCCGAGCCGGCCTCGCCGTCGAGGGCGGCGACGATCGCCGCGACCGCCTCGGCCTGCTCGGGCAGCAGCTCGGGGCGGGCGGCTGCCGCCGCCAGGCCGGGCTCGCCCGGGATCCGGCGCACGGCGGCGCTGTGGGTGGAGAGGAGGCCGCGTCCCTCGAGCCGGCGCAGGGTCGCTCGGTCCGAGCCGACCGCCGTCGCCAGCTCGCTGGAGGACATCTCCCCCGCCCGCAGCGCCTCCAGCACCGCCCGCTGCTTGGCACCGAGCCGCTCACCGTCCTCGAGCGCCGCCTCGCCCGCCGGCAGGATCGCCGCCCGCAGCTCGGTCTTCGTCCGCACGGTGCGGCCGGCGCTTCCCGTCCCGGTGCCCGGCGGCAGGACCAGCTGCAGCCCGCGCGAGGGCGTCGAGCAGTACTCCTGAGCGACCCAGAGGCCAAGGCGCACCAGCTCGGGCGTCGCCCCCGCCTCCAGAGCCTCGATCGGCTCCGCAAGGCGCTCGGGCGGCAGCTCCGACGCCTCGGCGACCTCGACCACCACCCCGAGCAGCCGCCGCGGCCCGAACGGCACCCGGACGACGCTGCCGACGCCGAGGCCCGCCATCGCCTCCGGCCGCCGGTAGTCGAAGGGACCGCGCAGGGCGCGGGCGGTGGTCAGCGGCTCGACCCGCAAAATCGCCATCGACCGAGGTTATGGGCGGGAGACGATGCCCCCGCGCGGAGTTCCCGCTCTCTCGGCCGCTTCCGTTGCGCGGCCGCCGTCCGAGGCCATATCCTGGCCCGCGTGAGCCTCAACCTCCACCCCGGAGAGCACGTCCTCTTCGAAGGGCACCCCTCCTGGCGGGCGATCCTCGGCTTCTACCTCAAGGGCGTCCTCGTCGCCGTGGTCCTGGGGTTCATCGCCAACCTCATCGACGGCGGGGCGAGCGCCTTCATCGTCATCCTCGTCGTCCTCGCGCTGACCCTGGTGATCGGCTTCGTCAAGCGGGTGGCGACGACCTACACGATCACCGACCGCCGCCTCAACATCAAGCGCGGGATCGTCTCCAAAGAGGTCCAGGAGACGCGCCTGGAGCGGGTCCAAAACGTCAACTACCGCCAGAGCGTCTACCAGCGACTGATGCAAATCGGCGACGTCGACTTCGACACCGCCGCGACCGACGACAACAACTTCGTCTTCAACGGGGTCGCGAACCCGGGCGAGGTCGTGGAAGCCGTCGACAAAGCGACCGGCGTCGCGTCAGCCGGGACGCACGGGCTCGGCGAGGCCCAGCCCCCCGGACGCGCTTAGCCCCTCCGAGGTTGTCCTCGCCATAGCGAGGATTAGTTCGGAGAGATGCGGCTACGCGGCGGCGGTCTCGGCGCCCGCCGCGCTGCGCAGTGCGTCGGCGCGATCCGTCTTCTCCCAGGTGAAGTCGTCGTCCCCTCGGCCGAAGTGGCCGTAGGCGGCGGTCTTCTGGAAGATCGGGCGGTGGAGGTCGAGGTACTCGCGGAAGGCACCGGGGCGCATGTCGAACTCCTTCTCCACCAGCTGGGAGATCTGGGCGTCTGGGAGCTTGCCGGTGCCGAAGGTCTCGACCATCAGGGAGACGGGATGGGCGACGCCGATCGCGTAGGCGACCTGGACCTCGCAGCGCTGCGCGAGCCCCGCGGCGACGACGTTCTTGGCCACGTGGCGGGCGGCGTAGGCGGCGGAGCGGTCGACCTTGGACGGGTCCTTGCCGGAGAAGGCGCCGCCGCCGTGGCGGGCCATGCCCCCGTAGGTGTCGACGATGATCTTTCGGCCGGTGAGGCCGGCGTCGCCGACCGGGCCGCCGATCACGAACTTGCCGGTCGGGTTGACGAGGAACTCGCCGTGCAGCTCGGCCTCGTCGAAGCGGCCGGGGACCTCGGCCTGGAGCACCGGGAGGACGACGTTCTCCCACAGCTCCGGCTTGATCTGGCTCTGGGAGTCGATGCCCTCGTCGTGCTGGGTCGAGATCAGGAGCTTTTCGACGGCGACCGGGCGGCCGTCGGCGTAGCGCACGGTGACCTGGGTCTTGCCGTCGGGGCCGAGGTAGCCCATCGAGCCGTCCTTGCGCACCGCCGCCAGCCGTTCTGCCAGCCTGTGGGCGATGTGGACCGGCATCGGCATCAGCGCCTCGGTCTCGTCGCTCGCGTAGCCGAACATCATTCCCTGGTCGCCGGCCCCGGCGACGTCGAGCTCATCGGTGTCGCCCGGGTCGACCTTGGTCTCATATGCCTGGTCGACTCCCTGGGCGATGTCCGGCGACTGCTCGTCGATCGAGACGATGACCGAGATGTGGTCGCAGTCGTAGCCGTAGCTGCCGCCCTGGTAGCCGATCCCACGGACCGTGTCGCGGACGATGTCCGGGATGTTGAGGTGGGCGCTGGTCGAGATCTCCCCCGAAACCACCGCCATGCCGGTGTTGACCAGCGTCTCGCAGGCGACGCGGCCGCCCGGGTCCTCGCGCATGATCGCGTCGAGGACGCCGTCGGAGATCTGGTCGGCGACCTTGTCCGGGTGGCCCTCGGTGACTGACTCCGACGTGAAGAGGTACTCGCCCTCGGCGAGCGGCTTGGAAGTTGGCATGCGGAGAA
The DNA here is from genome assembly GCA_045805765.1 of Solirubrobacterales bacterium. GTDB lineage: Bacteria > Actinomycetota > Thermoleophilia > Solirubrobacterales > 70-9 > VAYN01. The sequence goes on along the minus strand of JBJMKN010000048.1, from coordinate 82,869 downwards.
GCGTAGAGGAAATTTGTCCGGTGGCGAGAGTTACTCGCCGTAGCGGCGGCGGCCCGAAGCCGGAACGAAATCGATGATCAGCGGAACGCCCTCGAGCTCATAGGCCTCCCGCATCCGGTTCTCCAGGTAGTAGGCCCAGTCGCGGGTGATCAGGCGCCGGTCGTTGACCTGGATCGCAACGCGCGGCGGGCTCTCCCCCACCTGGGCGGCGTAGTAGAGGCGCAAGCGCTTGTTGCGGCGCGACGGTGGCGGGTTCTTGGCGACGGTGTCGGCGAGGAAGCGGTTCAGCTCCGGCGTCGGCACCCGCTCGGCCGCCTTGTCGGCCAGCTGCAGCGCCCGCGGCAGCAGCGCCCCGACGTTGCGGCCGTTCTTGGCCGAGACCGTGATCACGGCCGGGCGCAGACGCAGTTTCCGCTCGACCCGGGCCCGCGCGTCGTCGATGTCGGCCTCGCCGATGTCCCACTTGTTGAGCACGAGCAGCGTCGCGCAACCAGCTTTCATCGCCAGCTCGGCGGCGCGCAGGTCCTCAGCGGTGACGCCCTCGGAGGCGTCGCAGACGACGATCGCGACGTCGGCGCGGTCGACCGCGCGTTCGGAGCGCAGCTGCGCGTAGTAGTCGACGGTCCCCGCGACCTTCGAGCGCCGCCGCAGCCCGGCGGTGTCGACCAGGACAACGGGGCGGCCGTCGACCTCGAGCCGGGTGTCGATCGCGTCGCGGGTGGTACCGGCGATGTCGGAGACGATCACTCGATCGGAGCCGAGGAAGGCGTTGACGAGCGAGGACTTGCCGACGTTGGGGCGGCCGATCACCGCGACCCGGACCGACTCGTCCTCATCGCCCTGCGGCTCCCGTTCGCCGAGCGCAGCGGTGATCGCATCGAGGAGGTCGCCGGTGCCGAGGCCGTGGGTGGCGGAGGCGGGAAGTGGGTCGCCGAGGCCGAGGGCGTGGAATTCCGCGGCGATCGCGTAGTCGTCGGCGCGGTCGGCCTTGTTGACCACGGGAAGGACGGGCACCCCGGCGCCGCGCAGCGTCTTCGCCAGCTCGGCGTCGCCGGCGCGGAGCCCGGCGCGGCCGTCGACGACGAGCAGGATCGTGTCGGCTTCGGCGATCGCCAGCCGCGCCTGCGCCTGCACGTCACGCGCCAGCTCCGCCTCGTCGCCGAGGTCGATGCCGCCGGTGTCGACCAGCTCGAAGGCGACGCCGTTCCATTCGGTCGCCAGCCGCTTGCGGTCACGGGTGACTCCCGGCTCCGGCGAGGTGACGGCCTCGCTGCCGCCGACGAGGCGGTTGACGAGGGTGCTCTTGCCGACGTTGGGGAAGCCGACGACGGCGACGGTGGGAATTGACATTGGCGCTACACCAAGCCTCTCTGGCGCGCAAGATTCACGATCCAAGCGACGACCTCTTCCAAACTCAGTGATGAGGTGTCGAGCTCGACCGCATCCTCGGCGGCCTTCAGCGCCCCGTGCTCGCGCTCGGTGTCGCGGGCGTCCCGCCGGCGCTGCGCCTCCAGCACCGCCTCGACGTCCTCACCGGTCTCGGCCGCGCGCCGCCGCGCCCGCTCCTCGTCGGAGGCGGTGAGGAAGATCTTCAGCGGCGAATCGGGGCTGACGACGGTGCCGATGTCCCGGCCCTCGGCGACGTAATCGGCAGCCTCGATCAGCTGACGCTGGCGCTCCACCAGCGCGGCGCGGACGCGCGGGTGGGCGGAGACGTGCGAGGCGGCGCCGCTGACCTCGGGAGTGCGGATCTCGCCGCTGACGTCGCGCCCGCCGAGGAGGACGCGGGCCCCGTCGAAATCGATCTCCAAGCCCTCTGCCATCTCCCCCAAGGCTTCGCCGTCGTCCACGTCGGCGCCATCCCACAGCGCCGCCAGCGCCACGCAGCGGTACATCGCCCCGGAGTCGAGGTACGTGAAGCCGAGCTCGCCGGCGACGGCGCGCGCGACCGTTGACTTCCCGGCCCCGGCGGGCCCGTCGATCGCGATCACCATGACGGCAGCGTATTGACCGCGTCGTTTCCAGAGTTTTCCTCGCTATAGCGAGGACGATTGTGGAAACGACCTTCAGGAGCGGGTGAGAGAGGCGAGGTCGGCCTCGAAGCCGGGGTAGCTGACGGCGGCAGCCTCCATGCCCCGGACCTCCACGCCCTCGCGCGAGGCGAGGCCGGCGACGGCGCCGAGCATCGCGATCCGGTGGTCGCCGTGGGAATCGATCGGCCCGCCCCGCAGGCCGCCGGTGCCTTCGATGACCATCCCGTCCTCGGTTGCCTCGACGTGGCCGCCGAGGGCGCGTAGCGCCGTGGTCACGGTCTCGATCCGGTCGGACTCCTTGCGGCGCAGCTCCTCGGCGTCGCGGATGACCGTCGTCCCTTCGGCAAAGCAGGCGGCGAGAGCGACCAGTGGCAGCTCGTCGATCGCGAGCGGAATCTCGGGGCCACCTACTTCGGTGCGTTGAAGGGACGCGTGACGCGCGCGGATGGTGGCGACCCGCTCCCCTCCGCTTTCGGCTTCCTCGTCGAATTCGAATTCAACGCCCATGCGTTCGAGGATCGTGAGCAGGCCGGTGCGGGTGGGGTTGATGCCAACCCAATCCAGCTCCACCTCGCTTCCAGGGACGAGAACAGCAGCAGTGAGGAAGAAGGCGGCCGAGGAGATATCGGCTGGGACGAGGAGGTCGTCGGGTTCGAGTCGCTCGGCAGGCGATATGGCGACGACGTTCCCTTCGCTCGTCACCGACACACCTGCGGCCGCGAGCATCTGCTCAGTGTGGTCGCGGCTCGGATGCGGCTCGACCACCCGCGTATCTCCTCCGGCGAGCAGACCGGCGAAGAGCAGGCAGGACTTGACCTGCGCGCTGGCGATCGGCATCTCGTAGGTGATGCCGCGGAGCGGGGCGCCGCGAACTTCGAGCGGCGGCAGCCGGTCTTCGCGCGATGAGAGGTCAGCGCCCATCTCGCGCAGCGGGATCGCGATCCGATCGACCGGGCGGCGGCGGATCGACTCATCGCCGTCGAGGATCCATCTGCCCCCGTCTTGTCCCGCCAGCCATCCCGGCAGCAACCGCAACAGGGTCCCAGCGTTGCCGACGTCGATGTGCGCCGGTTTCGGGCTTCGTAACCCCGTGCCGTGAATCAGCAGATGGAGACCTCGCGCGCCAGCGGTCCCTTCTCCCTTACCCAGCTTTTCTTCAGACACCTCTGCGCCCAGCGCCTTGACGGCCTCGAGCGTGGAACGCGTATCGGCTGCGTCGAGATATCCCTCGATAGTCGTCTCGCCCTCCCCCATCGCCGCGATCAGCGCCGCCCGGTGCGAGATCGACTTGTCCGACGGCGGGCGCAGGGACCCGCGCAGAGGGCCCGAGGGTGCGAAGCGGGTGCTGGTCATCGCGCGACCCTAATCGGCGGGCCTACGCCTCGTCGGCGTCGACGACGCTGACCGTGTGGCCGAGCTCGCGGACGAGGCTCTCCGCCTTGCGCGCCTGCTCTTCGCCCCCGACCCAGAGGGAGACGGCGCCGGAGGTCATGTCGGGCGCCGGGTGCAGGGCCATGTCCTCGATGTTGACCCCGGCCTCGCCCAGCGCCAGCGCCAGCTCGGCGATCGTCCCGGGCTTGTTGGAGACGACGATCCGCAGCTCGCGGAGCGGCCCCGCCTCCGACTCCGCTTCGAGGATGCGGCGGCGGGCCTCGCCGGCGGCGCCGTGCCAGGCCTCCAGAGCCTGGTGGTCGCCGCTGCGGATCAGCTCCGCAGCCTCGCGCAGCCGCTCCGCCACGGAGTCGATCGAGCCGGCGACCGCCTCGCGGTTGCTGGCGAAGATGTCGGCCCAGATCGCCGGGTTGGAGCCGGCGACGCGGGTCGCGTCGCGGAAGCTCGGGCCGACGTCGGGCAGGCGCTCGGAGCCCTCCGTCAGCGATTGCGCCGCCTCGGCCGCGAGGACGTTGGCGAGGACGTGCGGGAGGTGGCTGACCGTCGCCATCAGCTGGTCGTGGCCGCGCGGGTCGATCGCCTGCGGGCGTGCGCCCAGCCCCGTCAGCGCCCGCTGTAGGCGGTCATAGAGGAGGCCGCTGGAACGCTCTGTCGGGGTCAGGTACCAGCGGGCGCCCTCGAAGAGGTCGGCGCGGGCGTTCTCGACCCCCGCGGTCTCGGCGCCGGCGAGCGGGTGGCCGCCGATGAATCGCTCGTCCTCACCCAGCGCCGCGACCAGCTCGCCCTTGGTCGAGCCGACGTCGGTAACGACCGCCTCCGGGCCGCTGGCAGCGAGCGCCTCGCGCGCCTGATCCGGCAGCGCCGCCACCGGGCCGGCGCAGAAGACGAGGTCGGCCTCAGCGCAGGCCTCCGCGAGCGAGCCGGCGCGGTCGATCGCCCCCAGCTCGACCGCCCGCTGCAGCCGCTCGGGGCTGCGCCCGCAGCCGAGCACCTCGGCGTCGAGGCGCTGCCGCGCGGCGAGCCCGATCGAGCCTCCGATCAGGCCCACCCCGAGGACAGCGATTCTCATCGGCGGGCGGCGCTCCTCATGAACCGCGGCGCGCCTCCACGGCGGAAGCGAACCGCTCCAGCGCCGAGACGGTGTCCTCCCAGTCGATGCAGGCGTCGGTGATCGACTGCCCGTAGGTCAGCTCCTCGCCCGGGACCAGGTTCTGGCGCCCCTCGACCAGGAACGACTCCAGCATCACTCCGACGATCGCCTTGTTGCCGTCGGCGACCTGGTCGGCGATGTCGCCCGCGGCGAAGAACTGCTTCTCCGGGTCCTTGCCGCTGTTGTCGTGAGAGGCATCGATCACGAGGCGCTCAGGCAGCCCGGCGACGCCGAGGGTGACCAGGGCGTCTTCGACCTCGGGCGGGTAGTAGTTCGGCTCGCCGTGGCCGCCGCGGAGGATCAGGTGGCAATCCGGGTTGCCGGTCGTGTGGAGGATCGCCGGCATGCCGGCGTCGTCGATCCCGGCGAAGGCGTGCGAGGCCGCCGCCGCCCGCACCGCGTCGACGGCGATCTGGATGTTGCCGTCGGTGCGGTTCTTGAACCCGATCGGCATCGAGAGGCCGGAGGCGAGCTGGCGGTGAGTCTGGCTCTCCGAGGTCCGCGCCCCGATTGCCCCCCAGCCGACGCAGTCGGCGATGTACTGCGGCGTGATCGGGTCGAGGAACTCGCAGCCGATCGGCAGCCCGGTGTCGAGCACCTCGAGCAGCAGCTTGCGGGCGATCCGCAGGCCGGCGTTGACGTCGCCGCTTTCGTCCAGGTGCGGGTCGTTGATCAGCCCCTTCCAGCCGGTCGTCGTCCGCGGCTTCTCGAAGTACACCCGCATCACGACCAGCAGCTCCTCGCGCAGGTTCCGCGCGGTCGCGCTCAGCTTCGTCGCGTACTCCATCGCCGCTTTCGGGTCGTGGACGCTGCACGGACCGACGACGACCATCAGCCGTGGGTCCTTCCCCTGCAGGACGTCGCGGACTTCTTCGCGGCCGCGGACTACCGCCTTGCCGCGCTCCTCACCGAGCGGCAGCTCCGCGAGCAGCCGCTGCGGCGGTGCCAGCTCGACGATTTTCGCGATCCGCTGATCGCGGACGCCGTCTCTCTTCGCCCCCTCCATGCCGATGAACATTTTGCCTTCGCCTTTCTCCAAACCAGGTAAATCGTACTTTCTGGTCGCTGGCTGCCGGGAATGGTCGGCGCGCACGCGACGCTGGATGTGCCTGGCGCCCGGCCGGAAGATCTGGTCTTCGCACGGCGGTTAACGCCGGGCCGAACGCCTAGCTAAATCGCCAATAGGTGAGGTAGCCGGGCGCGACGGCAGCTTCGTACGCAGCGGTGCCGGTCGCGGATGTGGCTTTGTCCAACCTCACGTTGCAGGAGGTTGTATCACGGGCACGGCTTTAGTCAAGTAATTCCGATAGGCCGCGCAGGAAGCGCTCGTTCTCCTCCGCGGTGCCGTAGCTGACGCGGATGTGGCCGGGGCCGCCGAGGGCCCTGCCGGGACGCACGGCGATCTGGCGCTCGGCAAGCCCCGCGAGCACCGCGGCTTCGTCGGCGTCGCCAAGGTCGACCCAGGAGAAGTTGGCCTGTGAGTCCGAGGTGGCGAGGCCGAGGCCCTGCAGCCCCTCCTCGACGGTGAGGCGGGCTGCGATCGTGCTCTCGACCCGGCGCAGGACGTCGTCCTGGTGGAGGATCGCCTCCGCTCCCGCCGCCTGGGCGAGGGCGTTGACGCTGAAGGGCTGGCGGACGGCGTCGACGGCGGCGCGGAACTTCGGCGAGCCGATCGCGTAGCCGGTGCGGAGGCCGGCGAGGCCGTAGCACTTGCTGAAGGTGCGGAGGACGACGAGGTTCGGGAAATCGGCGAGCAGGTCGAGCGTCGCGTCGGGGTCGTCGCGGGCCTGGAACTCGACGTAGGCCTCGTCGAGGATCACCGTCACGTGGTTCGGGATCCGATCGAGGAAGGCGGCGATCTCGGCGGCCGGGATGTGGGTCGCGGTCGGGTTGTTGGGGTTGCAGACGATCAGCAGCTGCGTCGCCGCCGTCACCTCGGCCGCCATCGCGTCGAGGTCGTGGACGTCGCCGTCGGCGAGCGGGACGCGGACCTCGCGGGCGCCGGTCAGCGCCGGCAGGTACGGGTACATCGAGAAGGCGGGCCAGGCGTAGACGATCTCCGACCCGGGCTCACAGAGCGCCTCGGCGGCGGCGAGGAGGATCTCGCAGGAGCCGTTGCCGACGGCGACACGGCCGGGCTCGGTCTCGTAGCGCTCGGCGAGGCGCCGGCGCAGCAGGGTGGCGTCGGGGTCGGGGTAGCGGTTCATCGCCGCCGCGGTCTGCTGAATCGCCTCGACCACCTTCGGGTGCGGCGGGAACGGCGACTCGTTGGAGGCAAGCTGGGCGATGTTGCCCGAGGCGATCGCCTCGGGTGCCTGCCCGGTCGGGACCCCGGCCTGGTAGCCCGGCATGCGGGCGAGCTTCTCGGCGAACGTGATCGTCATCCCGGCGATTGTGACGGAAGCCGTTGAGGCCTACTGGGCGGCTTCGAGGTCGGCCCGCAGCTTCTGCGCCTCGCCGACGTAAACGTGGGCGGGCTCGTGCCCGACGGGCGCGTAGAAGTGCAGCATCACCCGGATCACCCTCGGCATCGAGCCGGGGACCGGAATCTCGCGGCAGCACATCAAGGGCACCATTGTCAGCCCCAGGTCGCGAGCCGCCACGGCCGGGAACTCGGCATCGAGATCCTCCGTGGTCGTGAACAAGCAACTGACCATCGCCTCAGGGGCGAGCCCGTTGCGCTCGATCAGCCCCCGCATCAGCTCCTCGGTCGCGGCGAAGATCGCAGCCGGCTCATTCGCCTCGGCCTGAACAGCACCGCGCACCGCAAAGAGGCGCTCCTGCGGGCCCTCGTGACGCCCCCGCTCCATCTCGCCGTTCTGGCTCACAGACCGCATCTTTTCAGAGGGAGGGGGGCGAACTTCCCAGCGGTGTGCCTTATGGACCCATGCGGTCCAAAAGGAACACCGATCGAGCGGGAAGGTTGACGAGGCTGGCTGCGGCTCAGCATGGGGTGGTGAGCCGGCGACAGCTTCGGGCGCTGGGCTTCACGGATCGGGAAGTTACTCGCGCTATCGAGAGCGGACGACTGCATCGAGTGTTTCGCGGCGTCTACGCGGTTGGGCATCCAAACGTGAGCCAGCGAGGGCGACTACGGGCTGCCGCGCTCGCCTGTGGGGACGGAGCCGCTATCTCCCATCGAAGCGCCGGAGCTCTGCTCGGACTGCTGGACAAGGGACCAACAGTCATCGACGTGATCGCCCCACTATCCCGAGGACGCAAGATTGAAGGAATTCGCTTCCACCGCGTGCGGCCGCCTCGGCGGGATGAGGCTGGGACTCTGGGTGGCATTCCCTGCACCAGCCCGGCTCGGACCCTCGTCGACCTCGCGGGCACCGTCGGCGACTGGACCCTGCGCAGCTGCTTCGAGCGGGCAGCGCAGCGGCAGATCCTCGATATCCCGGCGATCGAGTCCTCCATGGATCCCGGGCGCCGAGGGATGAAGTCGCTGCGGACCCTCGCAGACGATTGGCGACGCGCTGCGCCCGTCGCCAAGAAGGGCCGCCTCAAGAGCCCGCTCGAGGCGAAGGTGCTGCCGCTGGTCCTCGGCCGAGACCTCCCGACCCCGCTCCTCAACGCTCCCGTCACGATCGCCAAGGGCCGCATCGAGGTCGACTTCCTCTGGCCGGACCACCGGTTCGTCGTCGAGGCCGACAGCCGTGCTTTCCACGCCACGCACCTCGCCTTCGAGCGCGACCGCTGGCGGGACCGCGAACTCGTCCTTGCGGGCTACGCCACCCTCCGCGTCACCCACCAGGAAGCGGAACATGAAGCCGTTGCCGTGGCGAACACGATTGGCGTGGCCCTGGCGCGGTCACGACCCTGAGGCGAACCCAAATGCCGTTGGTAGGGGCCGCCTCACCCTCCCACCCAGCAAAGTAGGAGGGTGAGGCGGCCCCTAACGAGACGCTTTTCGAAGAGCAACGACCTCGCCATCCGAGAGCCGTCGCGCTTTGCCCTCGGGGAGGTCGTCGAGACGCAGCGGGCCGAAACTGACCCGACGGAGTGAGGTGACGCGATTCCCCACCGCCTCCACCATCCTCCGAACCTGACGGTTGCGGCCTTCGCGCAGCGTGATCTCGATCTCGCGCTCGCCGTAGCGGCGAACTTGCGCCGGGGCGGTTGGCCCATCGTCGAGCTCCACGCCGGCCCGCAGGCGCTCGAGGTCACGTTTGGCGAGCGGATTCCGCAGCCGCGCCCTGTAGGTCTTCGGCACTTCGTAGCGCGGATGCGTGAGCCGATTCGCCAGCTCGCCGTCGTTGGTCAGCAGCAGCAGGCCGGTGGAGTCGGCGTCGAGCCTCCCCACGGGGTAGAGCCGCGCCTCCGTTCGCACCAACTCAACCACCGCCGGGCGACTGCCCGGCTCCTTCGCCGTTGAGACCACCCCAGCCGGCTTGTTCACCGCCCAGACCTCGCGCGCCTCGGTCCCCACGCGGCTGCCGTTGACCTGCACGTCATCGCCCTCGCCGATGTCTCGCGCCGGATCGGTAACCACCTCGCCGCCGACACTCACCATGCCCTTGGCGATGATCTCCTCTGCCTTCCTCCGCGAGGCGACGCCCGCGTGGGCGAGGAACTTGGCGAGCCTCACTCCGCCCGCTGTTCGCCCGCCTTCAGCAGGCGCTCGCGCAGCTCGCTCTCGTCCTCGGGGCTCGGATCGAACCTGGAGGGGTCGGGCAGCTGGTCGAGGCCGCTGAGGCCGAAGAGGCGCTCGAAGAGCTCGGTCGTCTTGAAGATCGCGGCGCCGAACTGGGAGCGGCCCGACTCTTCGATCAGGCCGCGCTCGGCGAGGCTGGTCACGCCGGACTCGGAGCTGACGCCGCGGATGCGGGCGATCTCCGGCCGCGTCACCGGCTGCAGGTAGGCGACGATCGCCAGCGTCTCGGCCTGCGCCTGGGTCAGCGGCGGCGTCCGTGGCTTCGCCAGCAGCCGCCGCGCCGCCTCCTCGCTGCCAGGGTCGCTGGCGAGGCTGAAGCCGCCGGAGACCTCGCGCAGGACGACCCCTCGCTTGCCCTCGGCGAGGTCCTCGCGCAGCAGCTCGATCGCCTCCTCGATCTGGCCCTCGCTCGCCTGCGTGGCCTCGGCCAGCTCCTGGGCCGAGACCGCCTGCGGCGAGAGGAAGAGCAGCGCCTCGACGGTGCGGGAGAGGTCGCTCACGCGCCCTTCCTCGTCATGCCCGGCGCCACCTTCTTGACCCGGATCGGGCCGAAGCACTCGCTCTGCTCCCAGGTCACCTCGCCCTTGCGGTAGAGCTCCAGCATCGCGAAGACGGTGACCGCCTGGGTCAGCCGGTCCTCATTGCCGAACTCGTCGTCGAAGTCAAAGTCCTTGCGCCGCAGGAGCGCGTCGCGGACCGCCCGCAGCCGCCGTTCCAGCGAGACGGTCGGGCGGATGTGGCTGAGGTCGACGTCGGGCGGCTCGGTCAGCAGGTCGCCGAGCGCCGTCCCCAGCGCGTCGGGGTCGTAGACCGCGCTCGCCGCCTGCACCGCGACCCGCCGCAGCTCTGCCGGCAGCGGCGCCGAGCGGTAGAGGTAGCCGCGCTCAGACTCGAAGCGCTCCGCCAGCTCGACCGCGGCGTCGCGGTAGCGCCGGTACTCGAGCATCCGCGCGATCAGCTCCTCGACCGCCTCCTCGGGCTTCAGCTCGTCCAGCTCTTCCTCGGGGCCGGGGAGCATCAGGCGGGATTTCAGCTCCAGCAAGGCGGCGATGAGGACGAGGAACTCGGTCGCCACCTCCAGCTCCAGCTCGCCCTCGCGCTCGAGGTGCTCGACGTAGGCGACGACGACCTCGCCCAGCTGCAGGTCGAGGAGGCTGACCTCCTCGCGCAGGACGACCGCCATCAGCAGGTCGAAGGGCCCGGCGAAGAGCTCGAGGTCTAGATCGAGGTCGAGGTCGGCTATGGCCACTGCAAGGAGACTAGAGAGACGCCCGGCCGAAGCCCATGCGCTCGCGGACGTCGGCCAGCACCGGATTGGCCAATTTCCGCGCCTTCTCGGCGCCGGCGGCGAAGACCCGCTCGAGCTCCGCCTCGTCGGGGCGCAATTCCGCGTAGCCCTCGCGGACGGGCGCCAGGTACTCGACGACTGCCTCGGCGACCGCCTTCTTGAAGTCGCCGTAGCCGGCGCCCTCGAACTCGCTTTCGACCTTGGCCTGGTCGCTGCCGCGGGCGACGGAGAGGATGTCGATCAGGTTGGTGATCCCCGGCTTCTCGGGGCTGCGGACGATCTCGCGCCCCGAATCGGTGACGGCGGAGCCGAACTTCTTGCGAATTGCCGCCGGCTCCTCGAGCACCAGCACGGTCCCGTTCTGGGTGCCGCCGGTCGTCGACATCTTCCGCTCGGGCTCCTGCAGGTCCATGATCCGCGCCCCGACCTTCGGGACCAGCAGCTCGGGGACGACGAGGGTCTCGCCGAAGCGCTCGTTGAAACGGCGGGCGATCTCCCGCATCAGCTCGACGTGCTGGCGCTGGTCGTCGCCGACCGGAACCTCGGTGGCGCGGTAGGCGAGGACGTCGGCGGCCATCAGCACCGGGTAGTAGAAGAGCGCCGCCGAGGCCAGTTCGCGGTCCTTGCCGACCTTTTCCTTGAACTGGTGCATGCGGTTGAGGTCGCCGTGGGCGGTGACCGAGGAGAGCAGCCAGGTCAGTTCGGTGTGCTCGCGGACGTCGGACTGGCGGAAGAGGATGCAGCGCTCGGGATCGAGGCCGGCGGCGAGGAGGATTGCGGCGGTGTCGTAGATCCGCTCGCGCAGTTCGACCGGGTCGTAGGCGACCGAGATCGCGTGCAGGTCGACGATGCAGAAGATCGCCGGGTCGCCCCGGTCCTGCCCCTCGACGTACTGGCGGATCGCGCCGATGTAGTTGCCGAGATGCTTGCGGCCGGTCGGCTGGATGCCGGAGAAGATGATCGGCTTCGACATGCGGCGGAGCCTATTGAGGGAGCCGGGACCGGTGACCCCTCGCCCGAACAAGTGGCGCCCTAATTAGGGCGCCACTTTGAGTATCCGCCCGTTCGAGGGGTCACCGGTCCCGGCTCAACACGGGTTCGGCCTCATGTCCGCACTCCCCAGCTTGGGCTGAGCCGCGGCTTGGGAGAGTTTTGGTGCGCTGACGGCGCGGGTTCTGCACCCCGAGGCCGGCGACGATGCCGCCGAGGATCATCAGGATCCCGGCGATCGCGGTGCCGAGGCGGAAGGAGGAGGTCGACGCCTCCTCGGCCGCCTGCACCACCCGGTCGGCTTCGGCGGTGGGAACCCCGTCCGCTGCGGGAACCGCGAGCGGCTTTTCCTTCGCTTCGACGACTGCGGCGTCAGCGCTCGTCGAGAGCGGCGACGAGCCAAGCTGGTCGTCGAGCTTGGCGCCGAAGTTGGCGGAGATGACGGCGCCGAGGACGGCGATCGCGAGCAGCCCGGCGACGCGCGAGACGCCGTTGTTGACCCCGGAGGCGATCCCGACCCGGTGTTCGTCGACAGAGTCGAGGACGGTCGCGGTCAGCGGCGCCACCGTCGCCGAGAGCCCGACGCCGAAGACGAGCAGCCCCGGCAGGACGTGCACCAGGTAGTTCGAATCGACGTCGACCATCATCAGCATCAGCAGCCCGACGCCGCCGATGATCGGGCCCGCGGTCATCGGCAGCCGCGGCCCGGTGCCCGAGGCCATGCGGCCGAAGCGGGGCGAGAGGAAGAACATCAGGATCGAGATCGGGGTCGTCGCCAGCCCCGCCTCCAGGGGCGAGTAGCCGACCACCTGCTGCAGGTACAGGCCGACGAAGAAGAGGCCGCCGATCAGCCCCGCGTAGGTCGAGAAGGTGGTCAGGTTGGTGACCCAGAAGTTGCGGATCCGGAAGAGGCCGAGGGGCAGCATCGGGTGGCGCGCGGTCGCCTCGCGGAGGATGAAGAGGCCGAAGCAGAGAATCCCGATCGCCATCGACCCCCAGACCAGCGGGTCCTCCCAGCCGCGGGCGGGCTGCTCGATCAGGGCGAAGGTCGGGGCGCCGAGGCCGACGGCCGAGAGCGCGATCCCGGCCCAGTCGATGCCGAGGAAGGCGTCCTCGTCGCGGCTCTCCTCGACCGAGTGCAGCGTCAGCGCAACGGTGCCCGCGATCAGCGGGATGTTGACCCAGAAGATCGCCCGCCAGGAGGTGAACCCGATCAGGGCGCCGCCGCCGGCCGGCCCGATCACGGTCGCGATCCCGGTCCAGGCGGTCCACATCCCCACCGCCTTGCCGCGCGCCTCGCCCTCGAAGGTGGAGGCGACGATCGCCAGCGAGCCGGGGACGAGAAGCGCCCCGGTGACCCCCTGCAGCGCCCGCGCCGCGATCAGCAGCTCCTCGGTCATCGCGACCGCGCAGAGGACGGAGGTGATGCCGAACCCGACGAGGCCGATGACGAAGATCCGCCGCCGCCCGAACTGGTCGCCGAGGCTGCCGCCGACGAGCAGCAGCGAGACCAGCGCCAGGGTGTAGGCCTCGACCACCCACTGCTGGCCGGCGAGGCCGACGCCGAGCCCGTCGCTGATCGCCGGCAGGGCGACGTTGACCACGGTGCTGTCGAGGAAGACGACGGTCGAGCCGAGGATCGTCGCGATCAGGGTCAATCGCTGCGAGCGAGACACGCGGGTGAGTCTGGCAGGTGGGTTGGGTGGACCCGGGACCTCTGGCCGGGCCTCGTCCGTATACAGGGCATGAGACGAGCAACGACTGCGATCGTGACGCTGCTGGTGGCGATGGCCCTGGCTCCCACCATGGCCGCAGGCGACGGCTTCGGGCTGCTCGGCGCGGCGGCGCGCCTCGACGACCCGCCCTACCGCTACGTCGTCCTCTCCCCCCACACCCGCCATCCGCTGACGGTGGTCGAGCGGATCGACATGCGGGACTCGACGATCGACCGCTGGTGGTACCTGCGGGGGTCCTGGTACCTGCCCGCGGTCGCCTCCGACGGCACCGCCGCCGGGCTCGCCGACGGCAGGCTCGTCCTCACGACCTCGCTGCGGCGCTACCCACCGAAGCGGACCGGGTTCGCGATCCTCGACACCCGCCTCTTCCTCCGCCACCCGCAGACGGGACAGGCGCCGCGCCACGCCGTCACCCGCTTCAGCCTCCGCGGCGCCTATGGGTTCGACGCGATCTCCCCCGACGCCTCGACCATGTACCTGATCCACAACTTCTTCGACCGCAAACGGCGGGGGGCCTACGAGGTGCGGGCGCTGGACACGGCGACCGGACGGCTGCGACCGGGGGCGATCGTCGACCCGGCAGAGCCAGACGAGCGGATGCAGGGGTCCCCGGTCAGCCGCGTCGCCAGCTCCGACGGGCGCTGGGCGTACACCCTCTACACCGGCAGTGAGGAGACCTTCCTCCACGCGCTCGACACGGTCAATGGCCGCGCCGTCTGCGTCGACCTCCCCCAACTCGAGGATCTGCGCGAACCGTTCCAGCTGCGACTGGGACTCGACAAAGACGGTGGCAGGATCGTCGTCCGCAGCCGCGACACGAAGGACGCGGGGGCGGGGGCGCTGCTGACGATCGACACCGACAGCTTCCAGGTGCGAAGCCTCGGGAAGAACCCCCTCGCCTTCGTGCATGCGTTCCCCGGGCCCGGCATTCGCGCCAAGGTCATCGGGCACTCTGCGGGCGGGCAGCCGATCGAGCTGCGCCAGGTCGGCGATCCGAAATGGAGCGGCGAGCTGCTCGTCTTCGGCTGCATCCACGGCGACGAGTGCGCCGCCGCCGGGCTTGGGCTCGTTTCCGCCTCCCTCGGCGCGGGGTGTCCCGATCCCGACTCAGACGCCTACATCGTCCCCAGCATCGACCCCGACGGCCAACTCGCTGGATCGCGGCTGAACGCCCGGGGCGTCGACCTGAACCGCAACTTTCCTTCGGAGTGGACGCGGATCGGGCGGCCGTGGAGCCCGCAGTACTCCGGGTCGCGACCGTTCTCGGAGCCGGAAACGCGGCTCGCCGCGCGGGTGATCCGCGCCGTGCAGCCGGCGGCGACGATCTGGTTCCACCAGTACCGCGGCGAGCGGCCGTTCGTCCGGGCTTGGGGGCAGAGTGTCGCTGGCGGCCGGCACTTCGCCGCTCTGGCGCGGATGCCCTTCCGAGCGATGCGCTGGCCCGCCGGCACCGGCCCGAACTGGCAGAACCACAACTACCGCGGCGCCGCTTTCGTCGTCGAGCTCCCCCGCGGAGAGGCCGGGTCGAAGATGCGGGAGCGGCTGAACGAGGCGATCGTGCGGATGGGCCGATGGGTGCGAGAAGATTGAGATGTCCGAAAGGGGTGGCGCTTGGGAAGTGAGAGCGGTGCGAACGAGCAGAAGCTCGTCCGCGAAGCCCAGGACGGTTCGAGCGCGGCGATGGCCGAGCTCTACTCGCTGCACTGGCGGCGCGCCTACCGCGCCGCCTACCTCGTCGTGCACGACGCCGCCGCCGCCGAGGACGTCGCCCAGGACGCCTTCCTCGCCGCGGTCGACGCCCTCGACCGCTTCGACCGCCGCCGCCCCTTCGCCCCCTGGCTGCACCGGATCGTCGTCAACCGGGCGCTCGACTGGGCGCGCCGCGAGGCGCTGCGACGACGTGTCGACGGCGCCGAGTCGGTCTTCGAGCCGCTGCCCCCGCCCGAGGAGGTGGGCGGCGAGATGATCGCGGCGCTGAAGGAGCTGCCAGCCGAGCAGCGCGCGGTCGTCGTGCTGCGCCACCTGCTCGAGTACACGCCCGGGGAGATCGCCTCGATGCTCGACCTGCCCCGCGGGACGGTCAACTCGCGCCTGCGGCGCGGGCTCGACCGCCTGCGCGAAACGGCGGAGGCCGAATTGGCGCTGGAGGAGCAGCGATGAGCCGCGACGCGCTCGGAGAAGCCCTGTACGGGTTGCAGATCCCGGCTTCCGACGGGGCCGAGGAGCGCGGGCGGCAGATCGTCGAGGCCGCATATGCCGAGCGAAGGAGCGAGGGCTCCGACCTTAGGGGGGCTGCAGCCCCCACAACCTCGGACCGGCGAAGCAGGCGGCCGCTCCCGCGCCTCGCCCTCGCCCTCGGGATGGCGACGCTGCTCGCGGCCCTGCTGCTCTCGCCGGCCGGGGCCGCGGTCCGCGACTGGGTCGACGAGGCGATCTCAAACGGTGCCCCACCCCCAGAACCAACCCTGTCGCGGGTTCCCGGCGGAGGGAGCCTCCTGGTCCAGACCGGAGAAGGACCTGTGGTCGTCGAGCCAGACGGCACGCGGCGTCTGCTCGGCGACTACGAAACCGCGAGCTGGTCACCGCACGGGCTCTTCGTCGTAGCCGCCAAGGGGCGGACGCTCAGCGCCCTCGAGCCAGACGGGACGCCGCGCTGGTCGCTCACGGCCGCGAGGAGGGTCGGCTTTCCCGGGGGCTTGATGGCCGCCCCAAGCTGGTCTCCTTCGGGCGAACGGATCGCCTACCGCTCAGGCTTCGATTTGCGGGTGGTCGCCGGTGACGGGACCGAAGACCGGCTGCTGGCCCGGTCGATCGCCGCCGGGACCCCGCCAGGCGCCGCGGTCGCCCCTGCCTTCTCACCCGTTTGGTCTCCGACCGGCAAGGATGAGCTGGCCTACGTCACTGGAACCGGCCGACTGCAGATCCTCGACAGCGAGACCGGCGACGTCCTCGCCGGAGCACCCGGACTGCAACGCATCAACTGGGTGGACTGGGCCGACGGCGGCAGGAAGATCCTCGAAGCCTCACGGGGAACTTTGCGACTGCGGCCGGTTTTGCGCGCCGGGCACCCGTCGCGGCCCGCGCTGGGGAAGCCCCATCTTCTGCCCCGGCCCTCGGGCGCAGCCGTAAACGATGCCGCGCTCGCACCGCAGCGCCCGATCGTCGCCGCCTCCGTCACCTACTGGCGCAAGCACGGCACCTACAGCGAGGTCATCGTCTACCGGCCAGGCAAGAAGCCGCGAACCCTGCTCAGCGTCCCCGGCAGCCTCTGGCAGGTCGAATGGTCGCCTGACGGCAAGCGCCTGCTCGTCGCCTGGCCCGGGGCGAACCAGTGGCTTTTCCTGCCGCTCGGTCGTGGCAGGGGCAAGGCCATCGCCAACATCTCCAGGGCCATCGCTCCGAGCGGCCGGCCGACCAGCTTCCCTCTGCTCGAGGGCTGGTGCTGCCGTCGCTAGGGCTCGCGCAGTTGCGCCGCGGGAGTGAAGAAGTTCCGGTACGCCAACAGCGTGGCGGTGAGGGCGGAGATCGAGACGCTGCCGAGCAGGGTGTAGAGGAGGATCAGCTGCAGGCGGACGGCGTCGGTAGGGCTGGCGCCGGCGAGGAGCATCCCGACCATCGTCCCCGGGAAGAAGATCAGGCCCGTCGTCTTGGTCGAGTCGACGAGGGCGATCATCCCCGAGCGCAGTGCCCGGCGGACGGTTGGCGCGGCGGCTTCGCGCGGCGTGGCGCCGAGCGCGAGGGTCGCCTCGATCCGCGCCCGCGCGTCGGCCATCTCGTCGCCGAGGCGGTTGAGGGCGACGGCGCTGGCGGTCATCGCGTTGCCGATCACCATCCCGCCGACGGGGACCAGATAGCGCGGGGTCGGGTCGAAGATCCCCAGCGCGACGACGAGGCCGAGGGTGCTGGCGCCCGCGAGCGCGAGCGCGATCAATAGCGGCCCGAAGGAGTCGGGGACCCTGTCGGCGCGGTGGCGGGCGGTGACCGCGCCGAAGAAGACCATCACCGCCAGCAGCGCCAGAACCAGCCAGATCGTGTCGGCTTCGAAGATCAGCTTGATCGCGTAGCCGACCAGGGTCAGCTGGACGATCGAGCGGGCGGTGGCGACGACGATGTCGCGCTCGAGGTCGGCCCGCTGCCAGCGCGAGATCGCCGCCGCCAGCGCCACCAGGACCAGCGAGGCGGCCACCTGCCAGAGCTCGACGTGGATCGAGGTCGTGCTCACGCGGGCATCTCCACCACGCGGTCGCCGAGGCGGCGCGCCTGCTCGGGGTCGTGGGAGACCAGGACAAGCGAGAGGTCGGACTCGCTGCGCAGCCGCGCCAGCGTCGCCTCGACGGCGTCGCGGGCGGCGTGGTCGAGGGCAGAGGTCGGCTCGTCGAGGAGGAGGACGGCGGGCCGCTGCGCCAGCGCCCGCGCCAGCATCGCCCGCTGCTGCTCGCCGACCGAGAGCTTGGCGACGTCGCGCTCGGCGAAGCTCGGGTCGAGACCCGCGCGCGCCAGCGTCTCCTCGACGTCGAGCTCCTCCCCGGCCAGCTCTGCCGCGTAGCGGAGGTTCGACTCGACGGTCCCCTCGAGCAGGGCCGGCAGCTGTGGCACCAGCGAGACCTCGCGCCGCAGCGCCAGCGGCTCGTAGCTGTCGAGCGGACGGCCGCGGTAGGAGATCTCGCCGCGGTCGGGATCGGCGAGCCGGTTCAGCAGCCGCAGCAGCGTCGACTTGCCGGCGCCGGAAGGGCCGACGATTGCCGTCGCGCCCTCTGGAATCGCGGCGCTGAAGGAATCGAGGACGGGGCGCCCTCCGCGGTCGAGACCGACTTCTCGCAGCTCGAAGAGCACCGGACGCAAGATAGTTGCCGAACCGCGCGGCTTATGTAGGAAGGACGAGTTCGGCTGAAAGAATCTGGGTAGAGGAACCTGCGTATGGCGAGAGCGATTTGGAGTGGAACCATCAGCTTCGGGCTACTGAACGTGCCCGTGCGCCTCTACAGCGCCGTCGCCCGCCGCAACATCGCCCTGCGGGAGATCCGCGAGTCCGACAGCGCCCGGATCAAACACCGCCGCGTCGCCGAAGGGACCGACGAGGAGGTCCCCTACGAGAACATCGTCAAGGCCTACGAGCTCTCCCCCGGCCAGTACGTGCCACTGGGCAAAGACGAGATGGCGGCGCTGGCGCCGGAGAAGACGCGGGCGATCGACGTCCAGGACTTCGTCGACATCGAGGAAATCGACCCGATGTACTTCGACAGCCCCTACTACCTCGGCCCCTCCGAAGGCGCCGAGAAGGCCTACTCGCTGCTCGCCGCGGCGATGGAAAGCAGCGGCAAGGCAGCGATCTCCCGCTTCGTCTTCCGCAACAAAGAGCACCTGGCGGCGCTGCGCGCCTCCGATGGGGTCCTGACGCTGACGACGATGCGCTTCCACGACGAGGTCGTGCCGCCCGGTGAGCTCGACGTCCTGCCGGACAAAAAGCCGAAAGTCGCCAAACGCGAGCGCGAGATGGCCGAGCAGCTGATCGCCTCGCTGAGCACGGAATTCGAGCCGGGCCAGTACCGCGACGAGTACCGCGAGCAGCTGATGGCGCTGATCGAACAGAAGGCCGAAGGCAAAGAGATCGTCGCGCCCGAAGCCGAGGAGCCGAAAGCGACCAAAGCACCCGACCTGATGGCGGCGCTGGAGGAAAGCATCGCCGCGGTCAAAGGCGACGATGGCGACAAGGCGGCGAAACCGAAATCGAACGGCAAAGCCGCCGGCAAGAGCAAAGCGAAAGCAAAAAGCTCCGGCTCGAAGTCGAAGTCCAAAGCCAAAGCCTCCAAATAAGCTCCTAAGCCGTGGGCGAGACGCGGCAAGTCGAGGTCGAGGGCAAGGAGCTGAAGCTCAGCAACCTCGACAAGGTGATCTACCCGAAGACGGGCTTCACCAAGGGCGAGATGGTCGACTACTACGCCAAGGCAGCGCCGGCGATCGTCCCCCACCTGAGCGGCCGCGCGGTGACGCTGCGACGGTTCCCGGAAGGGGTCGAGGACCTCGACGCCGCCTTCTTCGAGAAGCGCTGCCCCAAACACCGGCCGAAATGGGTGAAGACGGCGAAAGTGCAGGCGGGGCCGCGGGCCGGGGTGATCGAGTTCTGCGTCTGCGACAGCCTGCCGACGCTGGTCTGGATGGCGCAGCTGGCGGCGCTGGAGCTGCATCCCTCCCTCTCCAAGAGCAGGGCGCCGAAACGGCCGACCGTCGTCGCCTTCGACCTCGACCCGGGCCCGCCGGCCGACATAGTCGACTGCTCGCGGGTGGCGCTGCGGCTGCGCGAGGTGCTGTCCCAGCTGAAGCTCGAGTCCTTCGTCAAGACCTCGGGCTCGAAGGGGATGCAGCTCTACGTCCCCCTCAACACCAAGGCCTCCTACGAGGAGACCCGCCCCTTCGCCCAGGCGCTGGCGCAGCTGATCGCCAAACAGGACCCCGAGAACATCCTCGCGAAAATGGGCAAAAAGACCAACCGCAGCGGCAAGGTCTTCATCGACTGGTACCAGAACAACGAACGCAAAACGACGATCTCCGTCTACTCGCTGCGAGCCCGCGAACGCCCGACCTGTTCGACCCCGGTGACCTGGGAGGAGGTCGAAGCCGTGGCGGAGTCGGGAGACGGCGCGAAGCTCGTCTTCGAGGCAAGCGAAGTGCTGGATCGGATCGAGGAGCACGGCGACCTCTTCGCGCCGGTACTCGAGCTTGAACAGGAGCTTCCGGCGCTCTAAAGCTGCTGGCGCACGACCGGCTGCCTCGTCGCTTTGACCTCGTCGAGGCGGCGGACCGGGGTCGTGTAGGGGGCGTTCTTCGCCAGCTCGGGATCGTCCTCGGCCTCGGCGAGGATCTTCTCGATCGCGTCGGCGAAGGCGTCGAGGCTCTCCTTTGCCTCGGTCTCGGTCGGCTCGACCATCAGCGCCTCGTCGACCAGGAGTGGGAAGTAGACGGTCGGCGGGTGGAAGCCGTAGTCGAGCAGGCGCTTGGCGAGGTCGAGGGTGGCGAGGCCAAGGTCGCGCTTCATCGGCTTGCCGGAGAGGACGAACTCGTGCATGCAGTGGCGGTCGAAGGCGATCGGCAGCCGCTCGCCGGCGCGGCCCTCGGCGAGGCGCGCCTTCAGGTAGTTGGCGTTGAGCACGGCCGTCTCGGAGGCCTCCGCCAGGCCGTCGCCGCCGAGGCTGAGGATGTAGGCGAGCGAGCGGACGAAAACGCCGAAGTTGCCCTGGAAGCCGCGCAGGCGGCCGATCGACTTCGGCCGCTCGAAGTCGAGGTCGAAGCTGGGGCCGTGGCCGTTGGACCCCTCGAGGCGGACCACCTGCGGCCGCGGCAGGAAGGGCTCGATCCGGTCGGAGACCGCTATCGGGCCTGCGCCCGGGCCGCCGCCGCCGTGCGGCTGGCTGAAGGACTTGTGGAGGTTGACGTGGACGATGTCGAAGCCCATGTCGCCGGGCCGCGAGTGCCCCATCACCGCGTTCAAGTTGGCGCCGTCGTAGTAGAGCGTCCCGCCCGCCTCGTGGATCAGCGAGGCGATCTCGGCGATGTTCTCGTCGAAGACGCCGAGCGTGTTCGGGTTGGTCAGCATCAGGCAGGCGACCTCGCCCTCGTTCTCGGCCAGCTTCGCCCGCAGGTCGCTCATCTCGACCCCGCCGACCCCGTCGGTGGCGACTTTGACCACCTCGTATCCCGCCATCGTCACCGAGGCCGGGTTGGTCCCGTGCGAGGTGTCGGGAGCCAGCACCTTGGTTCGCACCTCACCGCGGTCGGCGTGGTAGGCGCGGGTCAGCAGCAGGCCGGCGAGCTCACCGTGGGAGCCGGCGCTGGGCTGCAGGCTGACGTGGGGCAGGCCGCAGATCTCGCTGAGCGACTCCTGCAGGTGCCACATCAACTCCAAAGCGCCCTGGGCGCGGCGCGGGTCCTGCGCCGGGTGCAGGCGGGCGTGGCCGGGCAGCGCCGCGACCCGCTCGTTGAGGCGCGGGTTGTGCTTCATCGTGCAGGAGCCGAGCGGGTAGAAGCCCGAGTCGAGGTCGAAGTTGCGGCGCGAGAGGCGGTTGTAATGGCGGACGATCTCCGGCTCGGCGATCTCCGGCAGCCGCGGCGGCTCGGCCCGCAGGAGGTTCTCCGGGATCAGCTCGGCGATCGGCTTCTCCGGCACTTCGGCCGCGGGCAAGGCGGCAGCGCGGCGCCCGGCCTTCGACTTCTCGTAGATCGTCTGCGCCTTTTCGGCCTGCATCGGCGTCTGGGTCAAGGCCATCAGGCAGCCACCCCCTCGCGCTCGGCTGCAACCGCTGCGCCGAGCGCCTCGGCGAGCTCGTCGATCTGGGCCTTGGTGCGGCGCTCGGTGATCGCAACGAGGAGGCCGTCCTCGTACTCGGGGTACTCGCGCCCCAGCGGGTAGCCGGCGGCGATGCCGCGCTCGGCGACGCGGTCGAGCACCACCTCGACCGGGGCATCTAGTCGCACCGCGAACTCACGCGCCACCGGCGCCTCGTGCAGCAGCTCGACCCCATTCACCCCGGCCAGCCGCTCCCGCGCATAGGCGGTGCGCTGGACCAGCAGCTCCCCGAGCTCGCGGAAGCCTTGGCGGCCGAGCCAAGCAAGGTGGACCATCGCCCCCAGCGCGTTCAGCGCCTGGGCGGTGCAGATGTTGTTGGTCGCTTTCTCGCGGCGGATGTGCTGCTCGCGCGTCTGCAAGGACAGGACGAAGCCGCGGCGGCCGTCGACGTCCTCGGTTTCGCCGGCGATCCGCCCCGGCATGCGGCGGATCTGCGCCTCGGTCGCGCAGAAGAAGCCAAAGGACGGGCCGCCGAAGTCGAGCCGGTTGCCGAGCGGCTGGCCCTCGCCAAGGGCGATGTCGGCGCCGCACTCGCCGGGCGGCTTGAGGATCCCGAGCGTCATCGGGTCGCAGGCGACGATCAAGAGCGCCCCGTGCTCCTTCGCCGCCGCCCCGAGCGCCTCGACGTCCTCGACCGCGCCGAGGAAGTTCGGGCTCTGGAGGAAGACGGCCGCGGTCTCGCCGTCGACCGCCTCGGCCAGAGCCGCGGCATCGGTCAGCCCGCCCGCGAGCCCGACTTCGACCACCTCGGCGCCGTAGCCGACGGAGTAGGTCCGCAGCGTCTCGCGGCTGTGCGGGTGGACACCGCGGGAGACGACGAACCTGCGCCGCTTCGTCGCCCCCATCGCCAGGTAGGCGGCGGAGGCGACCGACGAGGGGCCCTCGTAGAGCCCGGCATTGGAGACCGGCAGCGCGGTCAGCTCCGACATCGCGGTCTGGAACTCGAACATCACCTGCAGCCCGCCCTGGGAGATCTCCGGCTGGTAGGGCGTGTACGGAGTCAGGAACTCGCTGCGCGAGGTGATCGCGTCGACGATCGCCGGCACGTAGTGGTCGTACATCCCGGCCCCGAGGAAGCAGGCCTGCGCTTCGGCGTCGGCGTTGCGCTCGGCGAGGGCCGCGAGGCGCTCGAAGACCTCGGCCTCCGGCATCCCGTCCGGGAGCGCCAGCGGCCGGCCGAGGCGCAGCGGCTCGGGGATCTGCGCGAAGAGCTCATCGACCGAGGAGACGCCGATCGCGTCCAGCATCTGCCGCCGGTCCTCGGCGGTGGCGGAGGTGTAGCGAGTCACCCGGCTAAGGCTAGGGAACGGGGAGGGCGGGCTTCTCGCCTAGCGGTCCAGCATCTTGCGGTATTCCTGAACGCCGAGGAGCGTCTCCGCCTCCTCAGGCGCGGTCAGCCGCACTTTGACCAGCCAGCCCTCGCCATAGGGGTCCTCGTTGACCTTCTCGGGGTTGTCCTGCAGGGCGTCGTTGACCTCGACGATCTCCCCGGAAAGCGGCGCGATCACGTCGGAGACCGCCTTCACCGACTCGACCTCGGCGTAGGAGGAGTCTTTCTGGACCGTCGCCCCGACCTCCGGTGGGTCGAAGAAGACGACCTCGCCGAGCGAGTCCTGGGCGTACCAGGTGATCCCCATCGTCGCCTGGTCGCCCTCGATCCGGGCCCAGTCGTGTTCCTCGTGGTAGCGCAGGTCCTCGGGGTAGGTGGCCTCGGTCAAGGCTCAGCTCCTTTTCGCGTAGAGGGGCTTGGAAGCTATCCGGGCGGGGCGTCGCTTGCCGCGCACGTCGATCTCGATCTCGGTCCCGGCCTCCGCCAGCTCCGCGCTGACGTAGGCCATCCCGGCGCCGAACTCCAGCGAGGGCGCGAAGGTGCCGCTGGTGACGACCCCCACCTGCTGGTCGCCGTGGAGGACCGGGTTGCCTTCGCGCGGGATCCCCTTGTCCTCGATCTTGAACGCGACCAGGGTCTCGGCGGTGCCCTCGGCGCGGGCACGGGCGATCGCCTCGGAGCCGACGAAGCCCGTCGCCTCCTTGCAGCACCAGCCGAGGCCGGCTTCGATCGGGTTGCGCTCCGGCGTCAGCTCGTTGCCGTGCAGCGGGAAGCAGACCTCCAGCCGCAGGGTGTCGCGGGCGCCGAGCCCGCAGGGGACGACGCCGGCGTCGAGCAGCTCGGCCCAGATCGGCGCCGCGACCTCGGGGTCGATCAGCAGCTCGACCCCGTCCTCGCCGGTGTAGCCGGTGCCGCAGGCGAGCGCCGGGCGGCGGCCGACGCGGACGTGGGAGACGTGGAAGCGGGGCGGCAGCTCGATCCCGAGCGCGGAGCCGAGGACCGCCCGCGCATGAGGGCCCTGGACGGCGAGCATCGCGTAGCGGTCGGCGACGTCGCGGACGATGACGTCGAACCCGCGGCTCTGGCCGCCAAGCCAGGCGAGGTCGCTCTTGTGGTTGGCGGCGTTGGTGACGACTAGAAAACGATCGGCCCCGAGCCGGTAGACGAAGAGATCGTCGAGGACCCCGCCGTCCTCCTGGCAGAGACACGAATACTGAGCCCCGCCGATCTCGATCTTGGCGACGTCGTTGGTAAGCACCCGCTGCAAATACGCGAGCGCGTCGTGCCCCTCGACCTCCACCTCGCCCATATGCGACACGTCGAACATCCCCACATGCCGCCGAACCGCCGAATGCTCCTCCCGAATCCCCTCGTACTGCACCGGCATCTCCCACCCGGCAAACGGCACCAACTTCGCCCCAAGGTCGACATGCTGCCCATAGAGAGGAGTACGCATCAACCCTCAGCGTATTGCTTGGGCGTGTCGGCAGGGCCACGGGTACCCCCTCTCAAAACACTCCCAAAAGCGAGCGAAGCGAGCGGGTTTTGAGAGGGGGTACCCGTGGCCCCCGCGCACCTACTCTTTGAGGAAGCCGGGGACGTCGATGTCGTCGTCGGACACGCGAAGTTTCCGAATGTCCGTGTCCTCAGCCGAAACCCTAGGCCGACTCTCGTAGCGCCGCCGCACCCGCTGCGGCGACCGAGCCAGAAGCTCGAACCCCTCGAAACCGGTGGCGATGACCGTGACCCGGACCTCGTCTTTCATCGACTGGTCGACGACGGAGCCGAAGATGATGTTGGCGTTGTCGTCGGCCTCGGCCTGGACCAGCTGGGCGGCCTCGTTGACCTCGAAGAGGCCGAGGTCCTCGGGGCCGGTGATGTTCAGCAGCATCCCGGTCGCGCCTTTGATCGACTCCTCGATCAGCGGCGAGGTGATCGCCGCCTTGGCGGCGTCGAGGGCGCGAGCCTCGCCGGAGGCCGAGCCGACGCCCATCAGGGCGGAGCCGGCGTCGCGCATGATCGTCCGCACGTCGGCGAAGTCGAGGTTGATCAGGCCGGGGATCGTGATCAGGTCGGTGATTCCCTGGACGCCTTGGCGAAGGATGTCGTCGGCCTGGCGGAAGGCCTCGAGGACGCTGGTGCGGCGCTCGACGGCCTGCAGCAGCTTCTCGTTCGGGACGATGATCAGGGTGTCGACTTTGTTGCGCAGTTTCTCGATGCCCTCGAGCGCCTGCTGCATCCGCCGTTTGCCCTCGAACTCGAACGGTTTGGTCACCGCGCCGACGGTGAGAGCGCCGATCTCCTCCTTGGCGATCTCGGCGATCACGGGGGCGGAGCCGGTGCCGGTGCCGCCTCCCTCACCGGCGGTGACGAAGACCATGTCGGCGCCCTTCAGCGCCTCCTTGATCTCGTCGCGGCTCTCGGCCGCCGCGCCGGCGCCGACCTCGGGGTTGCCCCCGGCGCCGAGGCCGCGGGTCAGCTCCTGGCCGATCGAAAGCTTGATGTCGGCGTCGCAGGCCTGCAGCGCCTGCGCGTCCGTGTTGACGGCGACGAACTCGACGCCGCGAATTCCGGCGTCGATCATCCGGCTGACGGCGTTGGTGCCGCCGCCGCCTGCGCCGACGACCTTGATTACCGCGAGGTAAGTGGATTCCATTTTGAGTTGAGCCCTTGTTCCGTCCGAGCCTTCAGCAACACTCTAGGGTTCCAGCCGTTGCTTCAAGCGCGGAAATTGCGCTCAACGTAGGGGATTCCGTCCCCTCTGTCAAACGCCCGGCAGCCTTCGTGCAGCATCGATATCTCAACCAGTACTTGAGGGTTGAGCCACTCTCACCCTCAGGTCGAGACTTTTCGACGCCGCTCTGCAAAGCCCTTTTTGCGGACTCGAACCTGGTTCAGGGTGCGGGCGGAAGTTCGTATTCTTCGCCGTCGTAGGAGGGTCGGGCGGGTGAGTGCAGGTCAACATAATCGAGCGCGGTGACAGACGGATCGGCGAGGATCGCGGCGGCCGCCCGCCACTTCCGCTGCGCCTGCGAGGCGTCGCCGAAGCGCAGTTCGATCCCGGTGGTCAGCTCGACGTCCACCCCGCTCTCGCCGTAATAGCTGCGGGCGAGGTATGGGCGCAGCTGGTCGGGCACGGCGGCGAGGACACGCACCTGTTCCAGCGCGGGGCCGCGAACGCGGCCGCCTTTCGGGGCCTCCTCCAGCGGCAGCTGCGGCAGCGGCGGCTCCTCCGGCAACGGCAGCCAGTGGACCACGGCGCCGCCGCCGGAGACCCCCACCGCTTCGTCCCCTTCGCCGATCGTCGCGACCAGCTGCGGGACGGTGACGTGGGGATCGGCCGAGTCGGTGCGGACGAGGAACCAGTAGACGCCCACCGCCACGATGAGCACGGCGGCGAGGACGGCGAGAATCCGGTTCCGGCTCACAGGTCCCACCCGTCCGGCCAGCTGACCTCGCCGAGCACCTGCACCTCCGGCTCGAGCTCGACCCCGAAGCGCTCGTGCACGCGGCGCCGGCCCGCGGCCATCAGCTCGAGGACGTCGGCGGTGGTGGCGTCGCGGTCGTTCTCGACGAAGTTCGCGTGCTTCTCGGAGAAGCGGGCGCCGCCGTGGCGGAGGCCCCGGCAGCCCGCGGCCTCGAGCAGCTGCCCCGCCGAGCGCCCCTGCGCCCGCTCGTCCTCGGGGTTCTTGAAGGTCGAGCCGAAGGTCTTGATCCCGGAGGGCTGGGCCTCGCGCCGGCGCTCGCGCATGCTCGCCAGCGTCGCCTTGATCTCCTCCGGCTCGGCCGGTTCGAGCTGAAAGGAGGCGCGGGCGACGACCTCCCCCTCGCGCAGGTTCGAGTGGCGATAGGCGAAGCCGAGCTGGTCGGGGTGACGGCGCTCGCTGCCGGCGGCGGCGCAGACGTCCACCCACTCCAGCACCCGCGCCAGTTGACCGCCGTAGGCGTTGGCGTTCATCCGCACCGCCCCGCCCGCGGTGCCGGGGATGTTGACGCCGAACTCAAGTCCGGAGAGGCCCCAGTTCGCCGTTTTGGCCGCGGCTGACGGGAACCGGTAACCGCCGCCGCAGATGACCCGGTTCCCCTCCCGCTCGATCCCGGCGAGCTTCCCGTCCAGCTTCAGCGCCAGGCCCTGGAAGCCCTCGTCGGCGACCAGAAGGTTCGAGCCGGAGCCGATCACACCGACCGGCAGCCCTTCCTCGTCCGCCCAGCGCAGAGCGCCGACCAGGTGCTCTTCGTCTTCTGGGCGCGCGAACCAGTCGGCGTCGCCGCCGGTGCGGACGGTGGTCAGCCGCGCCAGCGGGAAGTCGCGCTCGATCCCCTCGGGCGGCGTGCTCACGTGACGGCCTCCGTCGCCAGCCGCTCCCCGAGCCTGAAGACGTCCCCGGCGCCGATCGTCACCAGCACCGTTCCCGCGCCGTAGAGGTGGCGATCACCGTCGAGGCGAGCGGCCAGGGCGCGCTCGGCCACCTCGGCCGCCGGCAGCCACCAGACCGGCCCGCCCCCCATCCTCTCGGCCGCCGCTTGGGCGACCTGCAGGCCGCTGACTCCGGCGAGGTCGCCGACCGGCTCCTCCCGCGCCGGGTAGACGTCGAGGACGAAGGCCTCGTCGGCGAGGGCGAGGGCGGCGCCGAACTCGGTGGCGAGCGCCTTGGTCCGCGAGTAGAGGTGGGGCTGGAAGACGGCGAGGAGGCGCGAGGGCTGCAGTTCGCGCAGGGCCGAGAGGGCTGCCCGGACCTCGGTCGGGTGGTGGGCGTAGTCGTCATATATGGAGACGGGGCCGCGCGACCCCTTCAGCTCGAGGCGGCGGTGGACGCCGCGGAAGGACGCCAGCGCCGCGGCGGCGGGACCAGTCTCCAGGCCCGCCAGCTCGATCGCGGCCAGCGCCGCACGCGCGTTGCGGCGGTTGTGTTCGCCGGGCACCGCCAGGTTCAACTCCTCCGGCCCTGGGGAGCGGCCGTCGAAGCGGGCGACCTCGTCCCCCGCCTGCGAGAGCCAGCCCATCTCTTCGTCGGCCGGGACGACGAGCCCGCGGGCCGGGGCGGCGAAGGTGACGAACGCCTCGTGCAGCTCGGCGAGGGCGCCCCAGCGGGAGTGGTGGTCCATCTCGACGTTGGTGACGACGGCAACCTCGGGCCGCAGCCGCAGGAAGCTGGCATCGCTCTCGTCGGCCTCGGCGACGACCCACTCGCCCTTGCCCCAGCCGGCGTTGGCGGTGCCGCCGTCGGGACCGAGGCCCGGCACCTCGCCACCGACGAAGAAGGCCGGGTCGGCGCCGATGGCGCGCAGCGCCCAGACGGTCATCGCCGTCGTCGTCGTCTTGCCGTGGGTGCCGGCGATCGCGATCAGCCGCTTCTCGGCGCAGAGCTCGGCGAGCAGCTGCCCGCGGTGGACCGGCTCGACCCCCCGCTCGCGCGCGAGGGCAAGCTCCGGGTTGTCCGCGGCGATCGCGGTCGAGACCACGACCTCGGCGCCTTCGGGAAGGTTGGCGGCGTCATGGCCGACGACCGGCGAGAGCCCCGCCTCCCGCAGCCGCTCCATATATGACGACTCGCTCCGGTCGCTGCCGGTGACGGTTGCGCCGAGGCGGGCGCAGACAAGCGCGAGGCCGCTCATCCCGGCGCCGCCGATGCCGATGAAGTGCAGCCGCCGGCCGCTCCAGTCGCTCACGCCGCCGCCTCCAGGATCTCGTCGGCGATCCGGCGCGCGGCATCGGGCTTCGCCAGCGAGCGGGCGGCTGCCGCCATCGTTTCGAGCCGATCCTCGTCGGCGAGGACGGCCGAGACCTCATCCCGCAGCCGCTCGGGATCGAGGTCAGAGTCCGCGATCACGCTCGCGGCCCCGCCCCGGCGCATCCACTCGGCGTTGGCGCTCTGATGGTCTGCGGTCGCGTAGGGAAAGGGAATGAGGATCGCCGGCCGGCCGGCGGCGACCACCTCGAAGATCGAGCCGCCCGAGCGGCCGAGGACGAGGTCGGCGGCGGCGAGGGCGTCGCCGAGGTTCGGCTCGTACTCCAGCAACGTGTAGCGGTCGCGGTGCGGCGCAGCCGCAAGCCGCGCCTCGATCTCGGCGAAGTCCCGCTTGCCGGCGATATGGAGGACGTGGAAGTCGCGCCCTCCCTCGGCAAAGGCCTCGACAGCGGCGAAGTTGATCGAGCGGGCGCCCTGGCTGCCGCCGACGACGAGCAGGCAGCGGGCGGCGTCGGCGATCCCGAACCGCTTCCGCGCTTCCGCCCGGTCGCCTTCGAGCACGGCTTTGGGGACCGGCCGTCCGGTGACCAGGTAGCGGGCCCCCTCCCTGCCTTCGATCGGGAAGGCGAGGCAGACGCGCCGCGCCCGCCCGGCGAGCAGGCGGTTGGCGAGGCCGAGGTGGCTATCGGCCTCGGTGAGGACGAGCGGCGTTCGGCTCAGCGTCGCCGCCAGCCCCGCCGGCCCGGCGACGAAGCCGCCGCCACCGACGACGACGTCAGCGCGACGCCGCCGCAGCACCTTCTGCGCCGCCCGGACCGCGCCCAGCGCCTCGAGCCCGGCCCGCGCCGCCTTCAGCGGGTTGCGGCGGTCGATCCCGCGCACCTTGACGAGGTCGATCTCATAGCCGGCAGCCGGCACCAGCTCGGCCTCCATCCGTCCCCGCGCGCCCAGGAAGCTGACCTCGGCGCCGCTAGCCCGAAGCTCGTCGGCGACCGCCATGGCGGGCACGACGTGCCCCGCGGTTCCCCCCGCCGCCACCACCACTCTTGGCTTTCCTGGCACCGTTCGCTCTGCTCCTTTCGCGCGCGGGCGAGCGCCCGCCATCGATGGCGCGCAGTTTGCCAGCGCCGGTGGGCGTTGCCCGGCGCGCCGAAGCGGCGGCGCCGCCGCGGGCGACATTCAGGATCAGGCCGACGGCGAAGAGGCTCGCCATCAAGCTGCTGTTGCCGTAGGAGACGAAGGGCAGCGGCACGCCGGTCAGCGGCGCCATCCCCATCACCGCGAAGAGGTTGATGATCGCCTGCACCAGGACCAGCGAGGTGAGGCCGGTGACCAGCAGCTTGCCGTAGACGTCCTTCGCCTTCTGCGCGGTTTTCAACCCTGCGTAGCCGAACATCGCGAAGAGGCCGACGACCCCGGCGATCCCGACCAGGCCCAACTCCTCGCCGATCACCGCGGTGATCATGTCGGTGTGGGCCTCGGGCAAGTAGAAGGCCTTCTGGACCCCGTTGCCGAGGCCCTCGCCGAAGATCCCCCCGCTGCCCAAGGCGATTTTCGCCTGCGCCGCCTGGAAGCCGGCGCCGGCGGCGTCGGCGCTCGGATTGAGGAAGGAGGTGAGGCGGGCCATCCGGTAGGGCTCGACGACCGCCATCAGCAACGCCAGGGCCCCGATCACGAGGCCGATCTTGCCGAGGTCGACAGGGCGCACGCCGGCGGCGACAAGGGTGGCGCCGACCGAGAAGGCGATCACCATCGTCGTCCCCATGTCCGGCTGCAGCATGATCAGCAGGCTGGAGGCGCCGACGACGAGGAGGAAGGGCATGAGCCCTTCGAGGGAGCGGGCCCGCTTCGGCTTCTGCGCCAGCAGGTCGGCCCCGTAGAGGATCAGCGCCACCTTCGCCAGCTCCGAGGGCTGGACCTGGAGGAAGCCGCCGCCAAGCCAGCGGGTCGCCCCGTTGACTTCGGTGCCGACGGCGAGCACGGCGAGGAGGAGGAAGATCGAGCCGGCGAGGAGGAGCGGGGTCAGCTGGCGCACAACGCGCAGCCCGTGGCGGGAGGCGAGGACCATGATCGCGAGGCCGACGGCGCCGAAGAGCAGCGTCCGCTTCAGGTAGAAGGCGCTGTCGGAGAGGCCGCCGTTCTGGAGGATGCGGGTGGTCGAGCTGGCGGAGAAGACCATCACCGCACCGAGCGCGAGCAGGCACAGCGTCGCGGTCAGCAGCAGGTTGTACTCGGGCGGCAGCGGCCGGCTGCGCTTCTTCGGGCTCTTCTTCATCCCAGCTCCCCGACGAGCTCGCGGAAGCGGTCGCCCCGCGCTTCGAAGTTCTCGAAGGCATCGAAGCTGGCGCAGGCGGGCGAGAGCAGGACGACCTCCCCCGCGCCGGCGGCTGCGGCAGCGTGGCGGACGGCGTCCTCGAGATCGGCGCAGCGGCGCAGCTCGACCCCGGCCTCGACGACCGGCGCCAGCTCGCGCGCCATCCGCTCGCTCGTCGCCCCGATCAGGTAGCAGGCGCGGGCGCGCTCGGCCAACGGCTCGACCAGCGGGCCGAAGGGCTCGTCCTTCTCGCTGCCGCCGAGGATCGCGTGGACGCCGCTCTCGAAGGCGCGGATGCCGACCGCGGCGGAGGCGACGTTGGTCGCCTTCGAGTCGTTGACGAAGCGCACCCCTTCGATCTCCGCCACCGGCTCGAGCCGGTGCGGGACGCCGGCGAAGCTGCGCAGGCCCTCACGCACGGCGTCGCGGTCGATTCCCATCGCCAGCGCCGCCGCGGCGGCGGCCATCGCGTTGGCGACGTTGTGCTCGCCGAAGAGGCCGAGCTCGGAGGCCGGCAGCAGCGGCTCCCCGTCGTAGAAGATCGTCCCCTCGGCGAGCGCCACCTCGCACTCCGGTGAGGCGCCGACGCAGAAGGCGACGCGGCGGGCGCAGCCGCCGAGGTCGGTTCCGGCGGCGAAGGGGTCGCCGGCGTTGTAGACGGCGACGTCGTCGTTGCCCTGGTTGGCGAAGATCCGCAGCTTCGCCGCCAGATAGTGCTCGAGGTCGCCGTGGCGGTCGAGGTGGTCTGGTGCGAGGTTGAGGAAGACCGCGCACTCCGGCGCGAAGGCAACCGTGTCCTCGAGCTGGAAGCTGGAGCACTCGCAGACGATCGTCGCCTCGGGGTCCACCTCGCCGACCAGCCCGGCGAGCGCGGCGCCGACGTTGCCCGCAAGCGCGACCGGCTCGCCGGCGCTGCGGTAGAGATGGCCGAGCAGCTCGACCGTGGTCGTCTTGCCGTTGGTCCCGGTGACGCCGACGAAGCGGTTGGGCAGGGCCCGCCAGGCGAGCTCCATCTCCCCCACCACCTCGATCTCCCGCTCCAGCGCCGCCGCGATCACCGCCGCCTCCCGGGGTACACCCGGGCTCTTGACGACCGTATGCGTCCCCTCGAGCTGCGCAAGTCCATCCGTATCCAGGAAGACTTCGACGCCGGCCCCCTCCAGCCCTGCCGCCCCCGCGGGATGCCCGGAATCGACCGCCCTGACGGTCTCCCCGCGCGCCGCCAGCATCCGCGCCGCCGCCTGGCCCGAGCGGGCGAGGCCGACGACGAGAAACGGCCCGCGCGGCAGGGGGGGGCGAACTTCCTTGGCCGAAACCCTTAGGGACACATGCCACAGCTTCGCGAGCGCCCCGGATACCCCTGTCTCGTTCCGGGTAGCACTATTGCTACCCTCGCTTCCATGCCGGAGATTCCGCAGAAACAGCTGCGAAACCAAGTCGGGGAAATCCTCCGCCGTGCCGAGGCCGGAGAGGAGTTCACGATCACGGTTTCCGGGCGGCCGGTTGCGAAACTAGGCCCCCTCCACCGCGACCAGACCTGGGTCGACAGCAGCGTGCTCGAGGAGCTTTGGAGCCTTCCGGTGGATCCGACCTGGGCGAAGGACCTGGAGAAATTCGGGGGCATCGAACTGCGGGACCCCTGGGCCGGCTCCGATTGAAAGTCCTCCTCGATAGTTCGGTCCTGATCGGTGGTGGCTGGGCATCTATCCCCGGCGCCGAACCGACGATCAGTGCTGTCTCCATCTCAGAGCTGCATTTCGGCCTTCTCATCGCGCCTGACGCCGCGACCCGAGCCGTACGAGCAAATCGGCTGGGGCTGATCGAGGCCCGCTTTCCGAAACCGCTGCCACTCGACGACCGTGTCGCTCGGGTTTTAGGGGAACTTCAAGCTGCCGTTGCCGAACGGGGTGGAAAGCCCCGCAGGCGGCTGGCCGACCTGGCCATCGCCGCCACGGCCAAAGTCCATGGTGCGCTCCTGCTTACGGCCAACGTCAAGGACCTGAGGGTGATCGAGGACTTGGTCGAGTTCCGCGAGCCTCCCGCATAGATCCTCAACGGGCGAACTGCCTGATCTCATCGGCCAGCGCCTCCGGCTGGTCCTCCGGGATCAGGGTGAAGCAGTCGGGCAGCTCCACGTAGCGGCTGTTCGGAAAGGAATCGGCGAGGGCGCGGCCGGCCTGGTTGGGCATCATCTTCCCCTCCGCGTCCCAGACGACGAGGACCGGCTTCTCGAAGGAAGGGAGCGCAGCGGTCGCCCGGGCGAGGTCGTGCTTGCCGCGCATCGCGTCGCCGGCGTAGCGGCGCAGGTCGCGGCGGATCTCCTTTTTGCGCAGCGGCTCCATCCAGTCGCGCATCAGCTCGTCAGGGACGCCCCGCTTGGTCATCTGGCCGAAGACGAAGGGAAGCTTCCGCAGCCGCGGCTGCAGCAGCAGGGCCCGGGTGGCGACGTAGCCGCCGGGCAGCTTGGCCGAGAGCCAGGCGGCGAAGCCGGCGAGGCCGGGTGGGTAGTTGCCGGCGGTCTCGCAGGAGACGAGGACGAGCTTGCCGACCCGATCCATGCCGCCGTCGGCGATCATCACCTGCGCTCCGCACCAGTCGTTGAAGCAGAGGGTGACGTCGCGCAGGTCGGCGGCCTCGAGGAACTCGGTGACGATCCGGCCCATCCCGATCAGGCTGAGGTCGGCGTCGCGGTTCATCGGCTTCCAGTGCGCCCCGGTCGGCAGCGAGGGCGAGACACAGCGGAACTCCGGCGCCAGCTCGTCGATCACCTTGCGCCACTGCTTCCAGTCCATCAGCAGCCCGGGGATCATCACCACGACCGGCCCGTCGCCGCCGGTGTCCTGGTAGGCGATCCGCCCGGCGGTGACCTCGACTTCGGGCACCCCTAGCTACCGATCGACTGCTGGTAGAGCGTGAAGCCGATGCCGGAGCAGACGGCGGCGATGATCCAGAAGCGGAGCATGATCTTCGTCTCCGACCAGGCCATCATCTCGAAGTGGTGGTGCAGCGGCGCCATCAGGAGGACGCGGCGGCGGAAGGTTTTGAAAGCGAAGACCTGGAGCAGGACCGAGAGCGCCTCGATCACGAAGATGCCGCCGATGATGATCAGGAGTACCTCCGTCTGGGTCATCACCGCCAGCGCCCCGATCGCGCCGCCGAGGCCGAGCGAGCCGGTGTCCCCCATGAAGATCGAGGCCGGGAAGGCGTTGTACCAGAGGAATCCGATGCAGGCGCCGACCAGGCAGGCCGAGAGCAGGGCCAGGTTCTGCTGCTCGTTGGCAACGAAGGTGATCGCCGTGTAGGCGAGGAGGACGATCGCGCAGGAGCCGGCGGCGAGGCCGTCGAGGCCGTCGGTCAAGTTGACGCCATTGGAGGTGCCGGCGATCACGAGGAAGACGAGGACGAGGTAGAGCGCCGGGCCGAGGTCGATGCTGCCGTCGCCGATCCGGAAGTACAGCGTCGGCTCGAGGCCGACCTCGTGCCGCGCCACCCACCACAGCGCCAGCGCCAGCAGCAGCTGGCCGATCAGCTTCCAGCGCCCGGCCAGCCCGAGCGAGCGGCGTTTGACGATCTTGATGTAGTCGTCGGCGAAGCCGAGCGCGGCGCAGCCCATCGCCACCCCGAAGACGGCCAGGCTCTGGGCGTCGCGGTCGGAGAGGACGAGGAAGGGGACGCAGATCGAGGCGAAGACGATCAGGCCGCCCATCGTCGGCGTCCCCGCCTTGGTGTGGTGCTCCTGCGGGCCGTCCTCGCGGATGTGCTGCCCGAACTCCTTCACCCGCAGGTATTCGATGAATTTGGGGCCGAGGAAGATGCAGATCAGCATCGCCGCCATTCCCGCGATCAGGACTTCGCCCATCAGCCCTGCTCCGCGGCGACGAGATCGGGGAGCTGCTCGGCGACGGCCTCGAGGCCGGCCGAGCGGGAGCCCTTGACGAGGATGGCGTCGCCCGGCTCGAGCCGTTGCGCCAGCAGTTCGGCGGCCTCGCCAGGGTCGGCGACGAGCTCGTCGGGGTCGTAGTCGCGGGCCGGCAGGCCGACGCCGATCACGAAGTCGATGCCGGCGTCGCGGGCGTGCGCGCCGACCTCGCGGTGGTAGCCAGCCGAGCCGGGCCCTAGCTCGCCCATCTCGCCGAGGACGGCGACCGTTCGCTCGGCTCCGAGGCCGGCGAGATGGTCGAGCGCCGCGCGCATCGACACCGGGTTGGCGTTGTAGCAGTCGTTCACGAGGACGATCCCGCCGGGAAGCTCGAGTCGCTCGCCGCGGAAGCGGCTGAATCCTATGCTCGCAGCGCGGTCGGCCATCCCGGCGAGGTCGGCGCCGAGGGCGACGCCGGCGGCGATCGCGGCCAGAGCGTTGGTCAAGTTGTGGGCCTCGGTGAAGGGAAAGTGGAAGGCCTGCTCGCCGAGCGGGGTCGAGATCAACGCTTCGGTCACCCCATCGGTGACGCTCACCTCCGTCGGCTCGACGTCGCCACCTGGGCCGAAGCGCAGCAGGCTCGGCGCCCGCTCCAGGTGCGGCTCCAGCTCCCCCGCTTCGACCGGCGCCACCGCGGCCCCTCCCGGCGGCAGGTCGTCGAGGATCTCCGCCTTCGCCGTGGCGATCGCCTCAACGGAGCCGAGCAACTCGACGTGGACGGGGCCGACGTTGGTGATCACCGCCACCTCCGGCTCGGCGATCGCGGCCAGTTCGGCGATCTGGCCCTTGCCCCGCATCGCCATCTCCAGCACCAGCAGGTCGGTGTCCTCAGGCGCTTCGAGGATCGTCAGCGGCAGCCCGATCTCGGTGTTGAGGTTCTCCCGGTTGGCGTGGACGCGGCCATGCAGAAGCGCCCGCGCGATGTCCTTGACCGAGGTCTTCCCCACCGACCCGGTGATTCCGACCACCCGAGCGCCAAGCGAGCGCCGGTAGGCGCGAGCGAGCGCCTGCATCGCCGCCAGTGGATCCTCGACGGCGAACACCCAGGCGCGGCGTTCGTCCTTTTTCGCCCTCTGGGCTACAAAAGACGAACGCCACTCGGAAGAAACGACCGCGCCCCAGGCTCCGGCCTCGATTGCGGCGGGTGCGAACTCGCCACCGTTGCGGTTGGCGCCCTTGAGGCCGAAGAAGAGGTCTCCCGGCCCCGCCTCGCCGGAGGCGATCATCGCGCGCCGCGGCGAACCCGGCTCGCCCTCCGCGACCACCTCGGCTCCCATCGCCGCGGCGATCTCCTGTGGCGTCAGCTTCACGCCGGGCTGCCCAGCTTCCAGAGCTCCTCGCGGGCGACCTCGCGGTCGTCGAAGGGGATCTTGCGCCCGTTCTCGAACTCCTGGCCCTGCTCGTGGCCCTTGCCGGCGATGACGACGGTGTCCCCAGGCTGCGCCCGGACCAGCGCCAGCGCGATCGCGGCGCGGCGGTCGACGACCACCTCGAGCTCGGCGGCGCCCCCGGCGCCGGACGCGACTTCCGCGACGATCGCCTCCGGGTCCTCCGAGCGCGGGTTGTCGGAGGTGATCACGGCCAGGTCGGAGAGCTCGGCCCCCGCCCGTCCCATCTTCGGCCGCTTGTCGCGATCGCGGTCGCCGCCGGCGCCGAAGACCGAGATCACATTGCCATCGGTGAGGCGGCGCGCCGCCCGCAGCACGTTCTCCAGCGAGTCGGGCGTGTGGGCGTAGTCGACGAGGACGGTGAACCCCTGCCCCTCGTCGACCGGCTCGAACCGTCCCGGCACCCGGCCGGCGCGGGCGAGGCCGGCGGCGGCGATCTCCGAGCCGACCCCGATCGCCTCCGCCGCGGCGAAGGCGCCGAGCGCGTTGGCGACGTTGAAGTGCCCCGGCAGCGCCGTCCGCAGGTCCATCTCGCCGACGCTGAAGCGGGCGCCGCCGGCGTCGAAGGAGACGTCGCGGGCGCTGTGATCGGCCTCGGCGCCCTCGGCGGAGAAGGTGATGCACTCGAATTCCGAGGCGAGCCGGCGGCCGTAGGGATCGTCGACGTTGACGATCGCCGTCTTCGGCTCCATCTCGAAGAGCTTGCGCTTGGCGAGGAAGTAGTCCTCCATGTCGGCGTGGAAGTCGAGGTGGTCCTGGGTGAGGTTGGTGAAGATCGCCACCTCGAAGTGGATCGCGTCCGCCCGGTGCAGGGTCATCGCATGCGAGGAGACCTCCATCACGCAGGCCTCGTCACCGCCCTCGAGCATCGCCCGGAAGGTCGCCTGCAGCTCGATCGCCTCCGGCGTCGTCCGCACCACTTCCTTCTCCACCCCGCCGACGACCTGCTTCACCGTCCCCAGCAGCCCGCAGGGGAAGTTCGCCGCCTTGAGGATCTCCTGGACCAGGAACGCCGTCGTCGTCTTCCCGTTCGTCCCGGTGACCCCGACCATCCGCAGCTCCGCCGTCGGGTCGCCCCAGAACCGCGCCGCCAGGGGCGCCATCGCCGCCCGCGAGTCCCCCACCACGACCTGCGGCACCGCCAGTTCCGTCAGCTCCCGCTCGACAACAAGCGCCGCGGCACCTTCCTCCACGGCCCGAGCCCCGAACTCATGCCCATCAGCCTTCTCCCCGACCACACAAAAAAACAGCGTTCCCGGCTCGACCTTGCGGCTGTCGTACGCAAGATCCACAACCCCTACGGAGGCGTCGCCGACAACTCGCGCCCCCGGCAGCCCTGCGATCAACTCCGCCAGTTTCATCATCCGGGGGGAAATTCTATGGAGGGAGTCGGGTGTCCCCTGAACGACCGGCGTCCTGATTTTCGCACCGACCACTCGGCGAGAGACACCGACTTAAAGGCGAAAATCCCAGGGAGAGAAGGGGACACCCGACTCCCTCCCCGCCCAAGCCTCATTCCTGAGGCACGCCAAGGTAAGGCAGCGCGAATTCCGCGATCTGGCCGAACGCCGGCGCCGCCACCGACCCACCGTAGATTTCCCCCTGCGGCTCGTCGACGATCACCGCCGCCAGCAGCCGCGGGTTGTCAGCCGGCGCGAAGCCGATGAAGGAGGCGACGAACTTCGTCTCCGAGTAGCCCCCTTCTTCGGCTTTCTCGGCGGTTCCGGTCTTACCGGCGAGGGTGTAGCCGGGGACGCTGACCTCCGAGGCGGTTCCGCCCGGGGCGAGCACGCCCTCGAGCATTTCCCGGATGTCGGCCGCGTTCTGCGGCGAGATCACGCGTTTGCCCTTCGGCTCGTGCACCGGCTCGTCGCCGATCTGCTTGACCAGCTGGGGCGGCCGCAGCATGCCGCCGTTGGCGATCGCCGTGTAGCCGGCGACCATCTGGATCGGCGTCACCGAGAGCCCCTGGCCCATCGCCTCGTTGCCGAGGGTCGAGCCCGAGTATTCGTCGAGGTCGAGTAATAGTCCCTGCTCCTCGGCCGGGTACTGGATCCCGGTCGGGCGGCCGAAGCCGAAGCGGCGGATCCACTTGTCGAATTTCTCGGCGCCGACCTTCAGCCCGATCGTCGCCGCGCCGACGTTCGAGGA
This sequence comes from Solirubrobacterales bacterium, assembly GCA_045805765.1. Classification (GTDB taxonomy): domain Bacteria; phylum Actinomycetota; class Thermoleophilia; order Solirubrobacterales; family 70-9; genus VAYN01. Next base: position 44,490 of record JBJMKN010000048.1, on the reverse strand, counting down.
GTGGGCGAGGATCGTCGCCACGCTCATCGTTTCGGTGCCGCGCGGGTGGGAGTCTTCGATCGTCCGGTCGGCGACCTGCAGCACCGGCGGCAGGACGAATTCGGTCATCGGCGTCACTTTCTTTTCCTCCAGGGCCGCCGCGACGGTGAAGGCCTTGAAGGTCGAGCCGGGCTCGTAGGTCATCCCGGTCGCCTTGTTCAGCAGGTCGTCGTTGCTGACGTCGGAGAGGTCGGCGGGATTGACGGGGGGCCAGTTCGCCATCGCCAGCACCTGCGAGGTGCGCGGGTCGACGACGATCGCCGTCGCTCCTTTCGGGGAATACGCTTCGCCGACGCCGGCCAGCGCCCGTTCGGCTTCGCGCTGGATCAAGGGGTCGAGGGTCAGCTGGACGTCTTCGCCGTCCTCGCCTTCGTCGACGGTTTCCGATCGGATCGGCTCCCCGAGAGCGTCGTTGACGATCCTCTGCTCGCCATCCTCGCCACCGAGGACGTCTTCCTCGCCGGCCTCGAGTCCGGTCAGGCCTTCGTTTTCAGAACCGACGGCGCCGATCACCTGTCCCGCCATCTCGCCCTGCGGGTAGGCGCGGCGGCTGTCGGGCAGCTGACCGATGCCTTCGATGTCGAGCGCTTTCACCTTCGCCGCGGTGCCGAGGTCGGCTTTTTTCGCCAGATAGGAGAAGCCCCCTTCGGCGGTCAGCGCTTCCAGCACGTCGGCCTTGGGCTGGTCGAGAATCGGAGCCAGGCGCGCCGCGGCGGCGGGCGGGTTTTTCACCTGGTAGGGCGTGGCGAAGATCGTCGCCGCGTCTTCGGAGGCGGCGAGCTTTTTGCCGCTGCGGTCGAGGATGTCGCCGCGCAACCCGGGGACCGTGACGACTTCAGTCTGCTGGTAGGTCGCCTGCGAGGCGAGGCTCTTGCCCTGCACTCCCTGCAGCCAGAAGGCGCGGCCGACGATGAGGAGGAAGCAGAGGAGGAAGCCGCCGAAAAGGAGCCCGATCCGGCGCTCGACCAAGCGCATCGGCGGTGTGACCTAGCCCCCGGCGGCCGCGAGGCGAGCGGCGGCCGTGGCGATGTCGGCGGGCTCGTACTCGATGACGCTTGGGTCTTCCGTGGTTGGCATCGCAAGCCCGGCCGCGGCGGCCTCGCTGCGGATGCGGGCGGTGCTGTAGTGCTCGGCCTCGCGGCCCCCGAGCATCGAGTTCTCCTGTTCGAGGGCGGTGATCTGCTCGTCGATCTTGCCGGCAGAGGCGGCGAAGCTGAGGGTGGCGACGTTGAGGGCGACGATGCCGACGAGGAGGACGCCGAGGACGCCGATCCAGGCGCGCCCGCGGGTCATCCGCACGACCAGGCTGGAATCGGGCAGCCCGCGGACGGCGACCGCGGTGCGGCCAGCGGCGACGGCGAGCTTGGGGCGGGCGGGGGCGGGGGCGCGTTTCGGCGCCGGCCTGCGGCGCGCCGGGGCCTTCGCCGGTGCGGGAACCGCTCGGGCCCGCGTCGGTTTGCGCGCCGGCGCTTTGCGTTTCGGCGGCTTCGTCCGCGAGGGCGCGGGCGCCGGGGCGGCGGTGCTGCGGCGGGCGGGGGCGGCGACGGCCATCAGCCGGCCTCCCCCACGGGCTGCGCCTCGGCGATCTTCCGCGCCGCCCGCAGGTGCGCCGAGCGCGAGCGCGGGTTGCTCTCGGCCTCCTCCGGGCTCGGCGAGATCGCCCGCCGGGCCAGCAGCTCGGCCTCGGGCTCATGGCCGCAGACGCAGACCGGCAGCTCCGGCGGGCAGATGCAGCCGCGCGCCTTCCCGGCGAGGAACTGCTTCACCGGCCGGTCCTCGAGCGAGTGAAAGGAGATCGCGGCGAAGCGGCCGCCGAGTTTCAGCTGCTCCCAGGCGAGCGGCAGCGCCTCGGTCAGCGCCTCGAGCTCGCCGTTGACGGCGATCCGGATCGCCTGGAAGCTGCGCTTGGCCGGGTGGCCGGCGCCGAAACGGGCGGAGGCAGGCATCCCGGCCTTGATCGCTTCGACCAGCTCGCCGGTGGTGGCCAGCGGTCGGCGGCGGACGATCTCGCGGGCGATCCCGCCGGCGTGGCGCTCCTCGCCGAACCGGCGCAGGACTTTGGCGATCCGCGCCTCGGGCCATTCGTTGACGAGGTCGGCGGCGGTGAACTCCTGACGGGTGTCCATCCGCATGTCGAGCGGCGCGTCGTAGGAATAGGAGAAGCCCCGCTCACGCGCGTCGACCTGCATCGAAGACATCCCCAGATCTACATAAACCATGTCTGGGCGTATCCCTTCGCCCTGCAAGGCGCGAAGTCCTGCTGCGAAGTCGCTGCTGATGAAGAGGGCCCGGCAGGGCGCCTCGGCGGCGAAGCGGTTGAAGCGCTCTTGCGCGGCGGGGTCGCGGTCGATCCCGATCAGCGTCCCCTCCGGCCCGATCAGCTCGGCGACCTGGCGGGCGTGGCCGCCACCGCCGAAGGTGCAGTCGACCGCGGTCTGCCCCGGCTCCGGCGCCAGCAGCGAGACCAGCTCGGGGGCGAGAACGGGCTCGTGCTCGCTCATGACCACCTCGACGGCACGTAGCGCTGCCCTGTGGGTCGGCTCGACATATTCGATTTGCCTCGCATTCAGTCTCATGATCACGCGCTCCCGGCGGAAGCCAAGCCCTCGGCGATTTCGGGGGCGGCGGCGTCGAGCTCTTCCTCCTGCTTGGCCCAGGCGTCCGCGTTCCAGATCTCCAGATACTCACCGGCACCGATGACGACGCAGTTGCCGTCGAGGCCGGCGTGCTCGATCAGCGGCTTGGGGACGCGGATGCGGCCGGCCGAGTCCAGCTTCTCGTCGAAGGAGCCGCCGTGGAAGCGCCGGCGCAGCGCCCGGGCGTCGCGGCCGAAGGGGCTGTGGGGCGAGAGGAAGCGGTCGGAGAGCTGCTCGAACTCGCTGGTCGTGTGCACCCAGACGCAGGGGTCGAAGCCCTTGGAGAGAACGATTCCGTCAGCCAGCGAGGCCCGAAAGCGAGAAGGAACCGTGAGCCGGTCCTTGGAATCGAGGCTGTGCTCGTAGAGACCCCTGAACGCCACTGCGGCGGTGTCCTTTCTGAGCGGGAGGGCTGAAAAGAGTTGGACCGGAGTGATGAGGTGGGAGGAGCCTCACCACCCCGGTCCTGGGCTTCAACTCGATTGCCACAATAACCCACTCTCCCCCACTTTGCAACACGACCCTCCCTTGCAACCCCGTTTGCATCCGCCTGCCTGCGCGGTAGGTTGCGGCTCGTGAGCACCCCGGACCAGGCCACCCCACCCGAGCCCGTCGCCACCGGCGTGCCCGACGACGCCGACGACCTCCGCGGCTACCACTTCAGTCGCCTTATACGGACGCCGCTGACGCTGGCCCTGATCGCGGCGCTGACGGCGATCGTCTTCGTCGCCTGCCTGGTCTTCATCGGCGCCGTGGTCGGCGCCGGCGGTGCGATCGTCGCCCTGCTGCTGGGGATCGTGATCGTCTTCGTGATCGCCGACCAGCGCGCCGCCAACGACTTCTTCGAGGTCTACGCGGAGCAGCGCGGCCTCACCCTGATCCACGAGCGCGGCCGGTTGCCGCAGGCGACGCCGCTCCTGCGCAAGGGCGACGACCGCTACACCGAGCGCACCATGACCGGGCGCCTCGCCGACGGCGTCCACGGCACCCTCGCCCTCTTCACCTACGAGGAAGAGACGACCAACAGCGAGGGCCAGAGCGAGACCAACTACTACCGCTACACCGTCGGCTTCACCCAGGTCGACGAGTGCGCCGAGCGGGTGCCGGAGCTCTACTGCCAGCGTAAGTTCGGCCTCCGCGCCCTGGAGAAGTTCGAGGACGTCTTCCGCACCAAGAAAGAGCGGGTGAAGCTGGAGAGCGAGGTGCTTGACAAGAAGTACGAGATCTTCGCCGGCACCGAGCAGGACGCCGTCTGGCTGCGGCGGCTCTTCTCCCCCACCTTCATCGTCTGGCTGACCGACTCGGCGCCGGACAAGTTCGCCTTCGAGCTCGTCGACGGCAACCTCTGCTGCTACGTCAACGGCCACCAGGACGACGCCGAGGGCCTCGACGGCGTCGCCGCTGCCACCGGCGCGGTCGCGGCGCGGCTGCGGGAAGAGGCGCTCGAGTAACTAGAACCCGCCGAGCAGGGTTCCGGCGTTGGCGATCAGGCCGGCGGTGATCATCAGCAGCACCGACGGCACCAGGATCAGGGCGACGACGAGCTGGATCTTCGGCGCGGCCCGGGCGGCACGGTCCTCGACCTCGCGGCGGCTGTCGCGACGTAGGGCGGTGGCCTGGCGGCGGAGCTGCTCGGCGAGAGGCGAGCCGAGCTGGCGGGAGCGTTCGATCGCCGCGACAAGCCGCGCCACCTCGGCGCCGGGGACGCGGGCGCGCAGGGACCGGAGGGCGTCGCCGAGCGAGGCGCCGCAGGAGAGCTCGGCCACGGTGAGACGCAGCTCCTCAGCGAGCGGGCCTTCCCCCGCCTGCGCCAGTTGCTCGAGCCCGGCGGCCGGGCCGCGACCCGACCCGGCGCTGACGGCAAGCAGGTCGAGCGCGTCCGGCAACGCCGCGACCAGGCGGCGGTGGCGGCGGCGGGCGCGGCGCTCTCGCAGGACATCGGGAGCGAGGAAGCCGCCGAGCGGGAGCCCGATCGCGACCAAGATCGCGGTCCGGCCGGGCGCGGCCGGCGCCGCGAGTAGAGCCGCAAGGACGCCCACCGCCGCGCCGAAGAGCTTGCCCGGCATCTGCTCGGGCACCGACAGCCGCCGATCGAGCAACGGCGCAAGCCTCCCCAGCGTCAGCTCCCTGGCCCCCGCCGCGCCGAACAGGACCGCGATCGCGGCCAGCATCCCGGCCCCGCTCACTCGACCACCTGGGCCAGGCGCCGGATCGCGAAGAACCCGAGCACCTGCAGCACCGCCGCCAGCGCAAGCAGTGCCGCCGCCGGGGGCGAGGCCAGCAGCTTGGCGAGGAAGCCCGGCTCGAGCAGCTCGGCGAAGAGCGCCCCTCCGCTCGGCATCGCCACCACCAAGAGGCCAGTGAAGCGCGCCTGCGCGGTTGCCGATTTGGCGTCCTCGGCGACGCGCTCCTGCTCGGCGGCGCCGGCGGCGAAGCGGCGCAGCAGGCCGGCGAGGTCACCACCCGCGAGCCGCTGGCTGAGGAGCGCAGCCACGAGCGCGTCGACCCGCTGCGAACGCATCCGCCGCCGCCAGCGGGCAAGCACGTCGCCCGTCGCCGTTCCGAGCTCAAGCTCCCCGGCCAGCTGCGCCAGCTCGCTCGCCGCCGGCCCGTCGAGGGAGGTGACCGCGGTCGCCAGCGAGGCTCGCAGCGAGCGGCCGGCGCTGAGGGAATCGGCCACCGCAGTCGCCACCTCGGCCAACGAGCGCTCGACCCGCCTGCGATAGCGCCGCCGGCGGCTGGCAATCGCCCAGCCCACCGCCGCAGGCCCTGCGACCGCAAGCGGCAGCGCCAGCGCCCAGCCGGCGAAAAACCAACCGGCGAGCACGGCGACGCCCGTCCCGAGGACCGCCAGCCGCCGCCGCTCGAGGCTCGACGGCGCATAGCCCTCCCGATCGACGCGTCGCAGCGGCTCCAGAGCGAGGCGCACCCACGCGGCGGCGGCGGGGCTCGCCAGCAGCGCCTCCCGCACCGCCAGCGCCCCCAAGCCCCCCGCAGCCGCTGCGATCAGAACGGCTGCCGTCATCCCACCTCCGCGATCTCCGTGACGCGGCGGGCGCCGTCGGCATCGCGCTGCAGGTGCACGACGAGGCCGACCCCGCGGCGGACCTGCTCGGCGACCGCCGCGTGCGGCAGGCCGACCCCCGCCATCAAGGCCAGCGTCTCCAGCCGGGCGAGCGCGTCGCCGGGAGAGTTGGCGTGGATGGTCGAGAGCGCCCCATCGTGGCCGGTGTTGAGCGCCGTCAGCAGATCCAGCGCCTCCACCCCTCGAACCTCGCCGATCACGATCCGGTCGGGCCGCATCCGCAGCGCGTTTCGCAGCAGGTCGCGGATCGAGACCTCGCCGCGGCCCTCCACCCCCGCCGGCCTGCTCTCGAGCCTGACGACGTGGGGCTGCTGCAGCCGCAGCTCCGCGGCGTCCTCGATCGTCACCACCCGCTCCTCGCCGCCGATGAAGCTGGAGAGGGCGTTCAGCAGCGTCGTCTTGCCCGAGCCGGTGCCTCCGCTGATGAGGACGCTGCGGCGCCCGGCCACCGCCGCCTCCAGGCTCCGGCGCTGCTCCATCGTCAGGGTCCCCCGCTCGACCAGCTCCTCCGGGCCGGGCCGGGAGGCGCCGAAGCGACGGATCGAGAGAGCCGGGCCGTCGATCGCCAGCGGTGGGATGACCACGTTGACGCGCGACCCGTCGGGCAGCCGCGCATCGACCATCGGGCTGAGCTCGTCGACGCGGCGGCCGAGCGGCGCCAGGATCCGCTCGATCGCGTTGCGCAGCTCCTCCTCGCTCTCGAAGGCGACAGCGGTCGGCTCGAGCACACCACGGCGCTCAACGAAGACGGAGTCGTGCCGGTTGACCATCACCTCCTCGACCGCGGGATCGGCGAGCAGGACCTCGAGCGGCCCGAGGCCGACGCTGTCGCGGACGATGCGGGCGACCACCTCCTCCCGCGCTGCCGGGGGCAGGATCGCGGCATGCTCGTCGACGAGCAGCCGCGCAGACTCCCCCAACTCGCATTCGGGCGACCGACCGGCAGCAGCCTCCGCTCGGCGCTGGTCGACGAGGCGCTCACGCAGCCGGGCGGCAAGCTCGGCGACGTCCCGCTCGTGCCGGCCCGAAGCCCGATCAACCACTGGGGATCACCGTGATCCGGCGGGCGAAGCTCTCCGCCGCCAGCAAGCGCAAGGCTTGCTCACGAGTCAAGCCGAGGGTCACGCCGGCTTTTCCGGGATCGCCTTCGATCTCCGCACCTAGAGCAAGCAGCGGAACCGAGGCGGCAGCGACATAGGTGCGGCCGTCACCGGAGCCGCTCGGTTCGCTCGTCACCACCACGTCGACCCTGGTCCCGACCGGTTGGGCACCGTAGGCGGAGAGAGCCCCGGCGCCGCCGACGCTGATTTCGACCGGCCGCCTTCCGCGTGCCAGCCCGCTCGCCACCTGGCGGGCCCGGGGCGGCCGCAACTGCGAGGCCAGTAGATAAGAGCCGCTCGGCACCGGCGCGGCGGCGACCAGGCCGATGGCTTCGGCTGGATCCACGAGCGCCGCTGGCGGGACGAAGCGGACCGGAACCTTCCTCACCTCGAGTCGATCGGCAACGACCCGCACGTCCATCGCCTCGCCCTCGCGAAAATCCTCGCTCGCCACCACCACCGGCCTCAGCTCACCGTAGCCGCGGGCGACGCTCTCGCCATACCCGTCAGCGATCGCGGCCGCCGCGAAGGCGGCGATACCCGCCGCAGCAAGGAAGCCGAAGGCTCGGCCGCGGCGGTTCATCTCCGCTCCTCGCCCAGCGCCAGGACCAGCCGCGCTTCGGTTCCCGACGGAGCGGAAGCGAGCCGGAAGCTGCCGCTGTGCCGCGCTGCGGCCCTGCGGACGATGGCGAGGCCGTGCCCGTGTCGGTTGCGACCACCGCGCCCCGCCCCCCTTGCCTGCGGGCCGGCCGATACGACCGCCGGGCCCTCGTCCCGCACGGCAAGGCGGACGTTTCGATCTTCGGCTGCGACGTCGACCGAGATCGCCCCGCTGCCGTGTCGGAGCGCGTTGGTGATCAGGTTGTCCACCGCCTGGACGAGCTCGATCCGGTCCCCCCAGAGCGGTGCATCGTCTCCTGACCAGGACAGATTCAGCCGCCGTCCCTGACCATCCGCCGCCGGCCGCCACCGTTCGACCGCCTCCTCGACGAGCGGCCTGAGCGGGAAGGAAGCGGCCGTCGCCTCGAGCCGATCACCGTTGATCTCGCGGTCGAGACGCTCGACCGCGGCAACCGCCAGCTCCAAGGAGGATTCGACCGGACGGGCGGCGCCGACTCTCGCGGGGAGGGAGAGATAGAGCGCTTGCAGGGGGCGCCGCAGCTCGTGCATCGCCGCGTTCAGGGCGCTGCGCCGCCGCCCCTCGCGAAGGGCGACAAATCCGCCTGCCATTGCGAAGGAGGCAGCCATCGGCAGTCCAGCCGCCAGCGCCGAAATCTCCACCGCCACCGCTTAGACCCTCCGCCTCTCGCTCATCGGAAATCCAAGAGGCGCCGCTGTGCATTGTCTCCCCCCGGCAGCGCCGAGGTGGCCGCAAACAGCGGACAAACGAAGCGACAAACGCGCGCCCGTCCCTCGTCGCGGTCTCGGCCAGGCGCATCGGAAGGACGGGCGCGATGAAGTAGACCCCGGGGAGAACAGGACAGTTCCCAAAGGATTATTTGCGAACTGGAACCGAATGCAGAAGTCGAATTTCTTTACTGCATTTTCTTCGCGGAAAAACATTTTCCGGGGAGCGTTTTGGAATACTTGTCTAGTAACTCGGATCCCTTGCCACCCAAACGTTCCCCGTCCGAGTGAAGAAAACGGAGGTTCTCCTTTGCCACAGTCCCGCACTTCCCCAGAGGGCATTACCCAGCAGGTAGCCAAGGCTCTTGCGCATCCGCTCCGGGTGCGGATCCTCAGCTCCCTCCACAAAGGGATTTCGAGCCCGAACCAGCTGGCCCAAGAACTCGGCGAGCCTTTGGGCAACGTCAGCTACCACGTGAAAACGCTGCTCGAGTACGACTGCGTCGAACTCGTCAAAACCGAGCCGCGCCGCGGCGCGGTCGAGCACTTCTACCGCGCCACCGACCGCGCCTTCCTCAGCGACTCCGACTGGGCGAAGATCCCGGCCTCGGCTCGCAAGGGGATCTCCGGCTCAATCCTCGAGTCGATCGGCCAGAGCGCGACCGAGGCGATGGCGGGTGGGACGATCGAGGCGCGCAGCGACTCCCATCTCTCCGACACCCCCCTCCTCCTCGACGAGAAGGGCTGGAAGGACCTCAACAAGGTTCTCGCCGAGACGGTGAAAGAGGCGACCAAGATCCAGAAAGAAGCCGGCAAACGCCTCAGCAGCAAGAAAGACGGGATCACGTCGAAGCTGGCGATCATGCACTTCGAAGTTCCCACCGCCAAAGGCAAGAAGAAGAAGTAGAGGCCTCCGAAGCGGCATCCCCTCCCGGCGGGGATGCCGCCTCCGGCGGTTCTAGGAGCCGGCGATCAGCCGGTAGCCGATCCCCCAGCAGTTGATGACGAACCGTCCCCCCTCGGGGTCGAGGCTGCGACGAAGCCGGCTTGCGTGCGAGTCCAACGTCCGCGTCTTCGAGGGGCCTTTGTAGGCCCAGACCACGTCGAGCAGCTCTTCCTTCGTGAACACCCTCGTCGGATCCGCCGAGAGCGCACGCAGGAGGTCGAATTCCTTGATCGTCAGGTGAACTTCGCGCTCGCCGACGGTGACCCGGCGGCGGAGCGGGTCGATGACGAGGTCGCCGATCCGCCGCGGCCCGTCCTGGGCGTGGCTGCGGCGGCGAAGCACGGCCCGGATCCGGGCGCGCAGCTCGGGGTAGCGGAACGGCTTCACGAGGTAATCGTCGGCGCCGGAGTCGAGGCCGCGGACGCGGTCGGTCTCGCCGTTGCGGCCGGTGAGGACGACCACCGGCAGGCGCGGGTCGAAGCGGGAGTCGATCCCGTCGGCTTCGCGGATCTCCCGCAGGACATCGAGCCCGGAGGCGTCGGGGAGCGAGAGGTCGAGGAGGAGCAGGTCGGGCTGGTTGTAGCGACAGAGGCGCAGCGCATCCGAGGCGCTGGGGGCGGGCATGACGCCGAAGCGATCGGCGGCGAGGTGCTCGCAGAGGAGGTCGAGGGTTACGTCGTCGTCCTCGCAGACGACCAGGCTGGCTATCTCTTCTCGTTGGGGGAGCATGGTCATGCTAAGTCGCCGGCGGCCCCGATCTCTCCCCCCTTCGCTGCGGGAATCTCCAAAACTGCGGCCGCGCCCCGCTGCCAGGCGAGCCGGCGCGGCGGCACCGAGCGCCGCACTGAGATCACCCGCCCTTGCCGGTCGAGGAAATAGAGGTCGAGCGCAAAGCGCATCCCGAAGGTGTGGACGCTGGAGCAGCGCGGGATCAGCAGGCCCGGCCCGGCTTCGCCGCGCTCGAGCCGGCTCAGCCCACGCAGCCTGGTTCGGAATCCTTTCGCAACGGGGACAGGTCGAGGAAGATGATCCATGCCTGCCTAAGCCCTGGGCCGACGGGTCTCTCCCCCCGCCGATGAGCCCGAAGCCGAAAGTCGCGATCTTCAGTCCCAACCCGATGGTCTCGATCGCGATCGAGTCCTTCAGCTCCGAAGGCGGCGACGACATCCACATCCACCCTGCCGGCCAGGGCGTCTGGGTGGCGCGGATGGCGGCCGAGCTGGGAGCCGAGCCCGTCCTCTGCGGCTTCATCGGCGGCGAGGTCGGTACGGTCCTGCGGCCGCTGCTGGAGGAGATGCCGGTCGAGCTGCGGCTGGTCGAGTCGGCCGAGCCGAGCGGCGCCTACATCCACGACCGCCGCAGCGGCGAGCGCGAGCCGATCTCCCAGAGCGCGGCGCTGCCGGCCTCCCGCCACGAGGTCGACGATCTCTTCTCGGTCACCGTCGCGGCGGCACTGGATTGCGACCTGCTCGCCGTCTGCGGGCCCTATCCCGACAACACGATCCCGCTCGAGATCTACGGCGGCCTCGTCGCCGACGTCAAGGCGAACGGCAAGCCGGTCGTCGTCGACCTCTCCTCGCCGCGCCTCGACAGCGCCCTGGAGGGCGGGCCCGACCTGGTGAAGATCAACGACTGGCAGATCGCCGGCTTCATCTCCGGCCCGGTCGACACCGAGGAGCGGATGCGAGCGGCGATGGAACAAGTCCAGGCGAAGGGAGCCGAGAGCGTCATCGTCACCCGCGCCGGCGATCCCGCCCTGGCGCTGCGGGACGGCGTCTTCACCGAGCTGAAGCCGCCGAAGTTCGAGCGCGGCAGCCGCGAGGGCTGCGGCGACTCGATGATGGGGGCGCTGGCGGCGACGATCGCCGCCGGGCGCGAGTGGGAGGACGTGCTGCGCCTCAGCGCCGCCGCCGGCGCGACCAACTTCCTCCGCTCCGGCCTCGGCACCGGCTCCCGCGCCGTGATCGAGGAGCTTGCCCCGCGAGTCGAGCTGCGACCGCTGGACTAGCGACTCCGAAGTTTTCCTCGCTCTAGCGAGGAAAAGCTCGGAGACGTCAAAGGCGCGGCTGGAACGGCACCTCGACCGGGTCCCCTGTGACGATTGCGTGCGGGGCCGTCTCGGCGATCCAGTCGAGGTGCGGCGCCAGCCACTCGATCTCGCGCAGGCGCTCGAGCGCCGGGCTGATCCGCAGGGGCCGGCCGCCGAGGACCGTGTGGGCGTCGCTGCTGAGGACGTGGACGAGGCCCTTCTCGGCCATCGCCAGCATCCCCGCGGCCATGTTCTCGCGCAGGAAGAAGTCGGCGGTTGCTTGGATCAGCGCCCCCTCAGCCACCAGCGCCGCCATCCGCTCGAACATGTCGGCCGAGAGGTGGCGCTCGGGGTGGGCGATGATCGTGCGGTGGCCGCGGTCGGCGAGGTAGGCGACCCGGCGCAGGAGGCTGTCGTCGAGCGGCCCGGGCGCCGGCTCGAGCAGGATCCAGCCGCCGCCGCCGAGCGAGAGCAGCGTCAGCTCCTCCTCGCCGAGGCCCTCGACAGCGGTCTCGGCGACCTCGCCCCCCTGGAGGATCCGGACCGCGACCAGTTCCTGCTCCAGCCTCGCGTTCAACCCCGCGACCCGGCCGGCAAGCTCTTCGATCCTGACGTCGTGGTCATGGCGGATGTGCGGGGTCGCGCAGACGGCTTCGATCCCATCCGCCTCGGCCTGCCGCGCCATCGCAACGCTGTCGTCGGCGTCGCGGGCGCCGTCGTCGATCGCGTCGAGGATGTGGCAGTGCAGGTCGATCACGGCTTCTCCCGTCGATTCGGGTACCCAATTCGGCGTTGAAGGAGTGCAACCTTCCGGCCAAGGTGCAACCGCGCGTTCAGGGGTCGGCCCGAGCGGGCACGCCTCTACGATGATCGGCAAGATCATGGACCTGCTCACGCCGGGCTTGCGTGAGTGGACTGGCTTCAACTCATGGATAAGAAGACGACCCGCAGAGGGAATTACGAGTCCGGCTCCGACTACGTGCTGGAGTACGGCGAGCTCCGCTTCGCTTTCAACGAGGAGGACTTCGCGCAGCGCGTCGAGCAGGCGGCGGTCAAACTCCGCTTCGTCGACCAGGGGCTCAGCGGCGAGGAGCTCGACGACCTCCTCGACCTCGCGGTCAGCGGCGAGATCGCCGAGCCCAGCTCCCGCCTCGGCGAGCACATCAACGAGAACTGGGAGGACCTCGTCGGTCCCTCCAACCGCAGCCTCGTCCACTGGATCCGCCGCCTCGTCTTCCGCGGCGCCTGGCTCGACCAGCGGGTCAAGGAGGGTGAGCTCGACGTCGTCTTCGACGAGCGCACCCAGACCTTCGGCTACGTGCAGCCGGATCGCAGCGCCGAGCTGATCGAGCTCTCCAAAGAGCCGTCCTGGCGCAGAATCGCTTACAGGCGCTAGCGCGCCGCTTCTAGGTCAGTCGGTGTTCTGGCGCTCTAGCGCCGCAACGACCGTGAGAGAGCCGGCGGCGGCACCCTGGGCGCGGCCGGCGTCGAAGAACTCCTTGGCGGCCTCGGCATCCTCGTATGCCTCGCCGAGACGGGTGAGGGAGTCGACGAGGAGGATCACGTCTTCGCCGCGGCCGGCGCGGGCCGCCGCCTGGGCGAGGGCATCCCTGGCGTGCCGTGGCTGGCCGGCCGAGACGATCTCCGCCTGCGGCGCGTCACGCTTCCAGTCGGCAAGCTCCTCGGGGCTGGGGTCGATCAGCAGCGCGACCGGGTCCGGCCCCTTCGTGTCGGCGGCGAGATCGGAGGCGACGCTGCGCAGCAGCGCCGTGCAGGCCTCGCGGGTCTCGGCGCAGAGGACGGCCTGGCGACCGGCCTCGGGCGGCAGCAGCAGTCCCTGCAGGGTCACGCCCTGCTTGCCGCGGCGGCCGAAGCGGCGGCGCCGGCGGCGACGCGGTTTCGGCGTCTCGACGGCGGGCGCTGCAGCCGGCTCGGCGGCAGCGAGCTCGATCGGCTCGGGCGCGGGCTGACGCTCGGTCGGTGCCTTCCCCTTCTCGACCTCGTCAGCGACGGCGGGTGAGCCCGTGCGTCCGCTCCTGCGGCGGCGGCGCGGGCGCTCGCCACCCTCTTTGGCGCGGCCGCCGGAGCCGCCTGACCCGGCTGCGGGTGCGGCTGAGGCGCCGTTCTCCCCCGCCAGCTGCTCGACCAGCTCGCTCTTCGTCAGCATCCGGAACTTCGAGATGCCAGCCTCGGCGGCCAGCAGGTGCAGCTCGGACAGGTGCTTTTTCTCCAGCTCAGCCTTTTTCATCGATGCCGGAGACTATTCAACCGACCGCCCGGAGGGCGGTGGCAGGGTCGGTCCCCTCCTCGGCGGCGACCGCCGGCCATGCCTCGGCCTCGCGGGAGCGGCGCCGCCGCGACCAGCCGAGCTCGGCGCCGAGGACGTCGGCGACCGGGCGCACGGCCTTTGCGCTGCGCACTTCCGGCGCCGCCAGGATCCCGAGCCGGGTGCGGCGCAGGAGGACGTCGGCGACGCTGCGCGCCTGCTCCTTGCGGGCGGCAAGCGCCACCTCCGCCAGCAGGTCGGGCCGGCCGGGGACGATCGGCCGCGCCAGCTTCGGATCCGCGCGGGCGATCTCGAGGACTTTGCGGGCGGCGTGGCCGTAGCGGAAGGCGAGTTGCGCGACCGCATCGGCGCCGACCCCCGCGGGCGCCTCCAGATCCTCCGGCCGCGTCTGCATCCCGAGCGGGATCTCGTCGGTATGGCACGGGGCCTCCCGCCCTCCCTGCTCGACCAGGCGGTCGACCGTCTGCTTCGCCATCCGCCGCCAGGTCGTGAGCTTGCCGCCGGTGATCGTCAGCATTCCCGAGGAGGTCTCATACAGCTCGGCTTTGCGGGAGATGTCGACCGACTTGCGCGGGTCGCCGGTCGAGATCAGCGGCCGCACCCCGGCGTAGGCGCCGACCAGATCGGATTCGCCGAGGGCGGTGCCGAAGAAGTCGTTGATCGCGTTCAGCAGGTACTCGACGTCGTCTGCCGCCGGGCGCGGATGCGTGATCTCGCCGTCGAAGTCGTTGTCGGTGGTGCCGACGAGGGTACGCCCGTACCAGGGCAGCGAGAAGATCATCCGGCCCTCGCCGGCGGGGACGATGCAGGCGGCCTTGCCCATCGGCAGGTCCTTCTCGTCGATCAGGATGTGGGTGCCGCGGCTGGGCGCGATCCGCGGCACGTCCTCCTCCCCCAGCAGCTCCTCGGGGCGGATCTGGTCGGCAAAGACGCCGGTCGCGTTGACCACGTGGTCGGCGCTCACCTCCATCCGCTCTCCCGACTCCTCCTCGACGAAGGCGACGCCGTTCGCTTTGCCGTTCGCGGAGAGGACCTCGGTCACCTCGGCCCCGTTCAACGTCACCGCCCCGAAGCGCTCGGCCTCGCCGAGGACGGTGAGGACGAGGCGGACGTCATCGGTCTGGCAGTCGTAGAAGAGGTAGGCGTCGTGCGGGTCTCGCGGGGCGAGTGCAGGGACCAGGTCGAGGACCTCGTCGCGGTCGATCGTCCGGTGGCGGTCAGGGGACCAGTAGGAGTCTTCGGCTTCCTCCGAGTGGCGCTGGCGCCGCCCGCGGCCCCCGCGCGTCGTCGCCATCACGTCGTACATGTTGAGGCCGAGCCCGAGTTTGCGGTCGCGGCGCTCCTCGCCGAGTGAGGCGACGAGGAACGGCGTCGGATAGACGAGGTGCGGCGCCAGGCGGACCATCAACTGGCGCTCGAGCAGCGCCTCGCGGACGAGGCCGAGGTCGAAGTTCTGCAGGTACCGGAGGCCGCCGTGGACCATCTTCGAGGAGCGGCTGGAGGTGCCGAGGGCGTAGTCGCCGCGCTCCACCAGGGCGACCGAGTAGCCGCGCGAGGCGGCGTCGAGGGCAACGCCGGCGCCGGTGATGCCGCCGCCGATGACGACGACCTCGAAGTGCTTGCCGGCGATCTCCTCGACGGCGCGGGCGCGGCTCAGCATCAGTCGAGGTGGGAGATCGTGCGGTCGGCGCCGGGCCGCTCGGGGGCGGGCTTCTCCTGGCGCGGGTGGCCGAGGTGGAGGAGGCCGACGAAGCGCTCCTCTGCGGGCAGGCCGACGGCGGCGCGCCCCTCCTCCCCCCGCAGTAAGCCGGGGGTCCGCCAGTAGCCGGCGAAGCCGCGGGCGTGGGCGGCGAGGAGGACGATGTAGGAGGCGGCGGCGGTCGCGTGCAGGTCCTCTTCTTCTTCGACCGGGTCGCCGTCGAGGACGCAGGAGACGACGACGAGCGTCGGCGCGCGGTCGAGCTTCACCGCCCCCTCCGGCCCGGCGATCTCCTTCAGCCGCTCAAGCGTCTGCGGCCCGATCACCCTGAAGCGCCACGGCACCGTGAGGTTGTGGTTCGGCGCCCAGCTCGCCAGCTCCAGCAGCTCGTCGACCTGCTCCCGCGGCAGCGGCTCCGGCGCGAACGCCTTGTGGGTGCGGCGAGTGCGGATCGCGGTCTCGACGTCCATGCGTCGAGGGTATAGCTACTGCTGTCGCCGACTACGGATGCCGATTAGCCGATACCGCCGGCAAGCGCCGCAAACCCACCCGCCATCACGGTACAAACGGCAACGGTTCCCTGAACCATCACCCGCTGCATTCCTAGCACTGCTGCTCGAAGTTCCCTGATGTCTGCATCGATGCGATCGAAGCGTTCATCAACGTGTTTCTCGAAATGGTCGAGTCGCTCGTCGGTCCAGTTCTGCCTGGGCGTCATCACCGTCATAAATCTTAGCGTAAGGTTTTGTCTGATACAGAACAAGACCTGCAGGTGCCAATTCGGCACCAACTTGCTGGCGGTTCTGTGACTTAGAGGCCGTAGCGCCAGCGCATCCAGCCGCGGCGGCCGGCGAGGCCGGCGCCGAAGAGGAGGCAGCCGGCTAGGAGGCCCAGGAGGATGGCGCCGGCGGTGCTGCTGCTCGTGTCATCGCTCGTTTCGGAGACCGGCGCGCCCGAGGCTTCCGAGGCAGAAGGCTCCGGTAGGACGGTGCCGAGGTCCCCCTCCGGGACGCGACCACCGGTGGAGCCGACATTGGGCAGAGGCCCCGAGCCGCCTTTGCCGGATGGCGCTGAGTGCCCCGGAGGGGGATCTGCGGCACCGCTTTCGAGGGCTTCTTTCAAGGCAGATGGTGAAACTCCAGACGAAGAGGGAGGGACGCTCAAGGACGGGGGCACGCCGCCGGAGGAAGGAGAGTTGTCGACAGATTCCAGGGGCTTTGGCTTTGGCTTCGATTCGCGGGGGGGCGCCGTGACCGGTAGGTGGTTGCCGGAGAGGGCTACCAGGACGTCGGAAGTGACCCATACGGGCGAGCTTTCGAGGTTCGGGGACTGGAGGAAGTAGCCCTCGTCGGTCTGCAGGCTGCGCATATAGGTGAAGGAGCTCTTGCCGGTACCGAAGCCGGCCGGGTCCTTGCCGGTCGCCAGCAGCCCCTCCGCGGCCCAGGCGGTCGCCTGGGCGTTTGCCGAGAGGTTGTTGCCCGGGGCGAAGCCACCGTTGGGTCGCTTCGACTTGCGGAGGTAGGCGAGCGCGTCGTCCGCGGCCTTCGATCCCGACGTCAGGACTTGCAGAACCGCACCGGTGATCTCCGGGGTGCTCTCGCTGTCGGGCTCATTCCCCCATCCGCCTTCCCGACCCTGCACCTTGCGCAGCCACTCGACGGTTGGGGCCGCGGCGTCGTTGGCTCCCGCCGCGCGCAGGGCGAGAACCGCGTAGGCGCTGGTGCCGGGCCACCCCTGGTAGGAGCCGTTGCTCCGCCGCTGCGCGACCAGGCGGTCGACCAGGTCTTCGCCGCCGAACGAGCGCGGGTCCACGCCGGCGGCCGAGAGCGCGAGGATCGTGCGGGCGACGTCGCCGGCGTCCTTGACTTCGTCGCGATGGTTGCGGAGGAAGTCAACAGGCGATTTGCCGCCGCTGGTGACGTCGAGGGGGTTGCGCCCGCTCGCCGCCAGCGCCAGCATCGCCCAGGAGGTCATTTCGGCCCCGGCGTCGCGCTCGGCCGAGGGGCCGAAGCCGCCGCTGGGCCGCTGCTGGGCCTCGAGCCATTTCGCCGCGCGGGTGACCGAGGAGCCCTCGGCCTGCGCCGGCGCCGGTATGAGGGCTGCGACAGCGAGGACGAGCAGGGCCGCGACGCCGCCGCTGCGCATGATCCCTCCGAGCGGGCCAGGTGCCGCCGGCCGGGTCGAAGCCCCGCCGCGCTCCCATTCGAAGCGCTCGCGGAAGCGGGTCAGCATCCGCACCATCGCCGGCCCGGCAACCAGCGCCAGGACGACGTTGCCGAGCACGTGCGCGATTTCAAACGGGATCGCGCGCCCCTCGAGAACGAGGAAATGCCGCAGCGATAGGTCCCCGCCGTAAGTCGCCATCAGGGAGAAGTTCAACAGAGCGCCGTAGAAAATGCCAGCAAAGGCGCAGATTGCCGCAAGCGTGAGGCGCCCTGCGTTCCGCGTCCCCAGCGCCAAAGCGGCTCCAAGCACCCCGCAGAGCCCCCACCCCGCCATCTGCCACGGCGTCCACGGGCCCTGGCCGAACCAGAAGTTGGAGACGAGCGCGGTGAGGGCGCCGACGGCGAAGCCGGGGGCGCCGCCGAGGGCATAGCCGGCGAAGACGACGATGTCCGTGGTCGGCTTCACGTTCGGGAAGGCGGCGAAGGCGATGCGCCCGGCGATCGCCAGCGCCGCCAAGGCGGCGACGAGGGCGACGACCTGGGCCGGGGGCCGCGAGCGCTCGTACCAGGCGAAGCCGGCGAGGATCACCGCCCCGACGATGAGGAAGCTGGCGACCTCCCAGGTCATGGCCGCTCCTCCCCCGCGAGCGCAGCCGCGCCCTGCTCGGGGGTGATGACGGCGGGCAGGTCGAGGACGCGGGCGACCTCGGTCGCGAAGTACCAGCCGCCGGATAGGATCTCGGCGCTCGGCCCGTCGGCGATGACGACCCCGTCGCCGAGCAAGACGACCCGCTCGGCGAACTCGGCCGCGAACTCGACGTCGTGGGTGGCGACGACGACCGCAGCGCCGCGGGGCGGGTTGGTGGACATATCGGCGACCAAACCGCCCCGTCCCGCGAGCCGCTGGATCAGCGCGACGAGGTCGCCCTTACGCGCATGGTCCATCCCCCGGGTCGGCTCGTCGAGGGCGACGATGCCTGGCAACAGCTCGCCCTCCATCCGCCCCGCGAGCGCGATCGCGAGCGCCAACCGCTGCCGCTCGCCGCCGGAGAGGTCCCGCGGGTCGGCATCGGCCTTCTCCTCCAAGCCGACGACCCGCAGTGCCGCCGCGCCCTCCTCCCCCGGCAGCTCATCACCGACCCGCTCCCGAACCAGATAGTCGCTGGGATTCTGGGTGAGAAGCGCGATCGAATCGACGTCGATCTTCCCGGCGATCGGCTCGTGCAGTCCCGCCGCGGTCCGCAGCAGCGTGCTCTTGCCGGCGCCGTTGCGGCCCATCAGGGCGACGCGTTCGCCGCGACTGATCGTCAGGTCGATGCCTTTCAGGACGTCCCGCAGGTCTTCGCCACGGTCCAGTGCGACCCAAAGGTCCTTCGTCGCGAAGGCGGGCGCCGAAGCGGGGTCAGATGGATGGGGATCGCTCACCCTCCTACTTGCTCGATTAGGAGGGTGAGTGATCCCCATCCCTCGCAGCGTTTGCCGAGCCTCGCGCACGCCGGTGGGGAGCGGGTCGATGCCGGCGAGGGAGAAGAGGCGAGCGGCGGGAGTCTCCAAGGCCGGATCGGACAGGCGGGACCAAGCGAGGAACGCAGCGGGGGAGCCATCGAAGGAGATCGCGCCGTGGTCCATCGCCACCACCCGGTCCGCCGCCGCTAGGCAGCGCTCCAACCGGTGTTCGGCCAGCAGAACGGCCACCCCCCACTCCTCGTTGAGGCGGCGGAGGAGCCAGATCAGCTCGTCGCCGGCGACGGGGTCGAGCTGGGAGGTCGGCTCGTCGAGGAGGATCAGGCTCGGGCGGGTGACGAGGGCGGCGGCGAGGGCGACGCGCTGCAGCTCGCCGCCGGAGAGGGTGTCGACGGTGCGGTCGAGCAGGTGCGGGATCGCGAGGGCGAGGGCGACCTCCTCGACGGCGCGGGCGCGGTCGGCGGGCTCGTCGCCTCGCATCTCCAGCGGCAGCTCGATCTCGGCGGCGACGGTGGTCGAAACGACCTGGGTCTCGGGGTCCTGGGCGAGGTAGCCGACGGCGGCGGCCAGCTCTCCCGGCCCGGCGGCGATCGCGTCGAAGTCGGCGACACGAACCTCGCCCTCGATCTCGCCGCCGTGGAAGTGAGGGACGAGGCCGCAGGCGGCTTTCAACAGCGTCGACTTGCCCGAGGCGGAGCGGCCGGCGAGGAGGACGAACTCCCCGGGCGCGACCTCGAGCGAGACGTCGACCAGCGCGGGCGCTGCAGAGTGCGGATACGCGTAGCTCAGTCCCGCGACCGCAAGCGCCGGCGCGGCTCCTCGTCTGATCGCAAGCTCAGACACGGGCCGCCTTCGGGTGTCGAGTTTGTCTCCTCATGGGGGACAAACTCGACACTCGCCACGGGGCAAGGCCGCTGAGGGCGACGAGGGCGGCGAGGGCGAGCGTCTCGGGGCCGAGGCCGATCTCGACCGAGGGGTAGGTCTGGAAGTCATCGGCGCCCACCGCCTTGCCGACGATCGCGGCGGCGAGGACCACCGCGGCGACGGCGTAGAAGCGGCGGTCGTAGCGGGAGCGGCTGCGGCGGTTCCTCGCTCGCGGCGCCTCGAGGCTGTAGCCGCGCAGCTCCAGCGTGGCGGCGACGTCGACGGCGCGGTCGAGGGAGCCGGCGAGGAGGCGCCGGGCCAGCGGCGCCTTGCCGACCTCGGCCGCGCCGGGGCCGCGCAGGCGGGCGGCGTCGCGGAGGCGGCCCGCGTCGGCTGCGGTGACCGGGACCAGGCGCGAGACCAGGGTCGCGGTCAGGGCGGAGCGGCCGGCGAGCGGCCGCAGCACGCGCAGGACCCGGTCGGGGTCGACGCAGGCGGAGTAGACGGCGGCGGCGATCATCGCCACCGCGGCGCGCAGGCCGCCGGAGGCGCCGGCGACGATCGCCTCGAGGGTGACGTCGACCTGGCCGAAGAGCGGCCAGTCGCCAAGGCGCGCGAGGACGGTCTCGCCGCGGCTGACGACGAGGGCGTTGACGACGACGATCAGGAGCGCCAGCGCCGCGCCCATCTTCAGGGCGACGCGGACCGCCCGCCGCGCCCCCGCCAGCAGGCCCGCGGTGACGGCGGCGGCGCCGGCGGCGAGCAGGACCAGCGGGTTCGAGTAGAGGAAGGCGACGGCGACGATCGCGCCCAGGTAGGCGACCGCCGCGGTCGGCGAGGCAAGCTGCAGCGGCCGCGGGCGGGGCTGGTAGGCGAAGGGCGATTTCACGGCTTCTCCAGCGGCAACGGGGTTACCTCTCCGTCTTCGACGGCCACCGCGTAATGGTCGCGCAGCTGCTCGGCGTCGAGCGCTTCGGCGGCGGCGCGGACGGCTTCTTCGCTGCCGCCCGTCACGACCCAGGCCGGCGGGCCGCCGTAGCGGCTCGTCGCCGCGACCAGGCCGGAGTCGCGGCCCAGCCGCTCGCCTACCTCGGCCGCTTCGTCCAGAGCGACGACTTCGTAGCCGTCCCCGGTCGCCTCGAATTCGGCGAAGACGCCGCTTTCGACCGGGCCGCTCTCGATCAGCTTCGCGGTCGGGTCGCTTCGCAGCCGCTGCCAGGGACCGACGAGCACCCGGATCGCGCCCTTCGGCGACCCGGTAGCGATTCGCACGCCTTCGCGCTCTAGCGCCGCGCGGGTCATTTCGCAGTTCCGTGGTTCCTTTTGCCCGTCAACGGTGCGAAAGGAACCACGGGATTCCAGGCAGTCGACGACGACCGGGTACCGCTCGCCGCCGATCCCGTCGACGAACGGGGCCGGCCAGGAACCGACGACGGCCGGGGCGTGGTTCACGGCCGACCAGTTGCGGTAGTCCCACCAGATCCGCTCGCCCCCCTCGACGTCATAGTCGGCGGCGCCGACTTCGGCTTCCTCGCCGTCGACGTAGAAGAACCAGTCGTAGGGGTCGCCGCCGCGGCTCTCCTCGGCGACGCCCTCGATCGAGTGGACGAAGCCGCCGCCGTAGCGAGTCTCGATCTCGGCCTCGCCTTCCAGCACGCGCATCACCGTGTCGGATTCCTTCGCCGCCACGGAGGCATGGAGCATCGGCGCCGCGCCGTATTCGCGGGTGACCGTCAGCTCGACGTCGCCGACGTCGGCGCCGGCGCCGAGGCCGCAGCCGGCGGCCGCGAGCAGCGCCAGAAGCGCGCTCGCGACCGCCGTGCCGCGGCGTCCCCTCATTTAGGGCACTTGCCCCCGACGCAGACCGGCTCGCGGGCCGAGGGGATCTCCCCCGTCGCCTTGGCGATCAGCTTCGCCGGCTTGCTCAGCATCACCGTGGTGCGGCCGTCGGCGCCGGTCGGCTCCGCGGCGCCGGTCACCTTGGCTCCGGCCTGCGGCTTGCTGCGGCCTTTTTCGTCGTAGGCCATCACGCGGACCGTGAACGACATCCCGGCCTTGGCCGTGCCCGGCGCGCTCAGCACCAGCTCGCTCGGGTACTTGTAGCTCGGCGCTTCGGTCTTCGCCAGCGCCCACAGCACTTCGTCCCCGGGCCTGATCTTCGCCGCGTCGCCGCTGACCGCCAGCGACTTGTGGTTGACCTTCAGGTACCAGGAGCTGCTGCCCTTGGCGATGCTCGAGCCGATCCCGCAGAGCGCGAGCCCGAAGTCGAAGCTGTCGCTGATCAGGAGCGGCCGCAGCGCGGCGATCGTCTTCGCGCCGCTGGCGAGCAGGCCCATCGCGGTGCTGCCCTTCAGCTGCACGCTGTCGCCGCTGCCGCCGTTTTCAGGCCCGAAGCAGGTCGCCTTGGGGCTGGTCTTGACGGCGGTGTCGGCCATCGCGACCGGCTTTTCGGCGAGCACCTTGCCGCCGCTGCCGACGACGCGTAGCTCGGCGAGCGGGCCCTTCGCCGCGGCAGCCGCGGTCAGGACGAACATCAGGGACAGGGCCAGCGCGCAGACGGCAGCCAGCCGGAACGTGGTGATTCTTGGCATCTAAGCCACCCTTTCCTCGAGGGTTGAATTGGCAAAGGCCGGGGACAGGTCTCCTGGCTTCCGGGATCAGGGAGGACGCGCCTTCCCGGGGACGAGGTGTCGTCCCCAGTGGCTGACGCCTAAGCGCCTGCGAGCTCCTCCACCCGGTCACAGTGGCGGGACCACGCCGGACTTGCACCGGACTTCCCTTGACCACCGACCGATATGTACGCGGCGAGTCTACCCGCCGCTCGGCGTCAAACGCCGAGAAGCAGGTCGAGGACCATCATCACCGCGGCGCCGAGGGCGAGGCCGACGGTGGGGCCGAGGTAGCGCCGCGCCCTGTAAGCCTCCGGCAGCAGCTCGATGAAGATCAAGCTCAGCATCGCCCCGGCGGCGAAGGCGAAGGAGAACGGCAGCAGCGCGTTCACCTGTTCGACCGCGAGGTAGGCGATGACGGCGCCCACCGGCTGCGGCGCGCTGGTCCCGATCGCCGCCCAGAACTGCCGCGCCCGGCCGTAGCCGGCCGCCTCCATCGGGATCGCGACGCTGGTCCCCTCGGGGATGTTCTGGATCGCGATCGCGAGGATCACGAACAGCCCGAGCCCCTCGCGCTCGGAGGCGTAGGCGGTGCCGATCGCGAGCCCCTCGGGCAGGCTGTGGACGAAGAGGACGGCGAAGACGAGGGCCGAGGTGCGCGCGCCCGGCCCGCTTCGCCCCATGAACACCGACTCGTGGTCGAGCCGGGCGCGGGCGACGCCGAGCAGGACGCCGCCGACGACGAGCCCGGCGAGGACGTCGAGGGCGGAGCCTTCTTCGGCCGCGGGCAGCAGCAGGCCGACGATCGAGGCGACCCCCATCACCCCGGCGGCGACGCCGAGCAGGAAGGGCGTCAGCGCCGCGGCGCGGGTGCCGAGCAGCCAGACCGGGACCGCCCCCAGCCCCGTCGCCAGCATGGTCGCGGAGGCGGCGAGGAAGAGGACGAGCAGATCGGGCACGGGGCAGCCACGCTAACGGCAGCGGCCCCGGTCAACTCAGGCTTGGCGCCGGCCACCGCCCGCGTCGAAGGCTGCGACGCCGACGACCAGCGAGGTCAGAGACCCCTCCCCCTCCGCCGCCCGTTCGCGGCTCTGCCTCGCGATCCGCTCGTAGCCTTCCAGCGTCGTTTCGCTCAGCTCGATCGCCTCCTTGCGGCCGAGCTTGTCGACCGCAAGGCTCATCCAGTTGAAGATCGCGTCTTCGCCGTCGACATGGCCGGCTTCGGCGGCGCGGCGAAAGGCGCGGGAGAACGATCGCAGCGACAGCTCGGTGGCGCCGCCGCGGATCGATGCCGGTACCTGCCGCAGGTCGGCATGGCCGAAGAACGAGCGCGGGACCGCCCGGTAGTAGTGCTTGACGGCGCCGCGCACCGGTTCGGTCTCCGTGACCTCGACGCAGCCGCAATCGACCAGCACCTTGAGGTGGTAGTTGATCCGGTTGAGGGTGCCGCCGAGTGCTCGCTTCATGTCGACCGGGCTCGCCTGGCGCTCATTCAGGAGCTCCAGGAGCTCGACCCGGAGTGGGTGCGAAAGCGCCCTCACGAACCAGCGGTCCGCCTGCTTCTCCTCGGCTTCCACGGGGCGAGTCTCTTCAAGCACCGGGACAGGTGTCAAACACTAATCGGTAAGCCGCTACTTACCGACCGGCGGGACCTTGAAGAGCGCGAAGCTGGAGGAGACCCGGAAGGCGTCGGCGTCCTCGGCCCGTTCGGCGCTGCGGCGCTCGACGTCGGCCATCGCCAGTCGCGCGGCTTCATAGATCTCGAGCCCTTCCTCGAGCCCGCGCTGGTCGAGGACCATCGGCGTGCGGCTGAGGTGGAAGTCGGGGTCCTGCCCGACCGTCTGCGCCCGTTCGGCGGCGACGAAGTCGTCGATCACCGCCTGCATCGAGACGGCGAGGAAGCCCTGCGCCTCGACCGGATGCATCTCGTCCCACTCGGCGGTGTCGACCAGCGCCCGCTCGGTGGCGCGGTAGATGTGCTTCATCGCCCCCTGCACCTTCTCTTCTTCGACCAGCTCGGCGCAGTCGAGGTCGACCAACCGCTTGCAGTGATGGGACACGTTCTGCGTCGACTCCCCCAGCTCCCGCGCCATTTCCACCGGGCTCGCCGGCCGTTCGACCAGAATCCGCAGGATTTCGGCCCGCAGCGGATTGGATAGGGCAATCAATCGTTTGTGGCGCGCCGCGCGCCGCCCAGCTCGGTTCCCCAAGTGAATCCTCCCCTTAGAACTTAGAACCCTGATTACCTAAACGCTACCCCGGAATTCGCCACAAGCGCTTAGGTCTGGTCAGCCAGTTTTCAGTGGGACGCCCCCGTGGAGCGGGAATAGGGTGAGGCCGGTGCACTTGAGATGACGCTGAGCGAGCAACCCACGGCCGCCCCAATCGCCAGCATCTCGAAGGCGGCTTAAGACCTTTGCCGAGTGGACCCGCGGACATTTGTCCAGCGGCCTTTTTCTCCTTCTAGGGTCACCGTCACTTAAGAACTCCCGTGTATTGGCGGGCGTTCTTTCAATCAACTCGAAGCAGGAGGACAACTCGATGAGCAGGGGCTTTCGCCGGCAGGTGCCGGCGCTGGTAGTCGCCGGCCTGGCGCTGGTGGCGGCGTTGAGTGGGACGGTCTATGCGGCAGGGAAGATCAACGGCCGCTCGATCAAGGTGAAGTCGATGCCGGGCAATCGGCTGGCGCTGGGATCGGTGCCGGGGAACCGGCTGAAGCCGGGGGCGCTGCAGGGCAGCCAGCTGGCTCCTGGGTCGATCACCGGCGTCCAGATCGACGCCTCCACCCTGGGGCAGGTCCCCTCGGCGATCCACGCCGACACCGCCGAGTCGGCGCGCGACGCGGAGACGGCGCTGAACGCGGCCAACGCCGAGAACGCGCGCACCGTCAACGGCCACGAAGTCGGCTGCAAGAGCGGCACCCGCCCCTTCGCCGGCGCCTGCTGGCAGACCCTCGCCAGCGACTCGGCCCTCAACGCCCCTGCGGCGGCAGCCGCCTGCGCCAGCCTCGGCGGCGAGCTTCCCGATGCGCTCTCGCTGGTGGCGTTCTCGCAGCAGCCGGGGGTCACGCTGGCAGGTGGAGATGAGTGGAGCAGCGACCTGACGAACGTGTCTGGCCTCGACGCCTATGCAGTGATCTCCGTGTCGTCAGCCGGACAAGTCAATTTCGTGGTCTCTACCGCAACCAAGCGCTTCCGCTGCGTCCTCCCGCTGATCGGCTAGCGCCGGCTCAGCCCGCCTCCGCCTCGAGCAGGCGCCGGTAGTACCGGTAGTCGCGCCGCTCGGGGCGGAGGTTGCAGGCCAGCGCCAGGTGATGGCGGGCGCGGCGCTTCTGGCCGGTCTTGCTGAGCGCCCGGCCGAGGCAGAACTGGGCGAAGTCGTTGACGGGATTGGACTCGACCACCGCCTCGAACTCGGCCGCGGCGGGGGCAAAGCGACCGGAGCGGAAGTAGGCGCGTCCGAGCGCCTCGCGGACGGAGGTCTTCTCGGGCGCCCGGCGGGCGGCCTCGGCCAAGGGCGCGGTCGCGTGCTCGAAGTCGCCGTCCTCGAGCAGCTCGAGGCCGCGGCGGTAGAGCGTGTAGGTGGGCTCAGAAGTTGCTTCGCCAGCCATCCAACAAGTGTAGGAGGCGGGGGAAACGTGCTTGCTAGCAGGGCAAAAAGACCGCCCTGCTACCCTGGGTATCCGGGGTCGGCAGAGCCAGATCCGCCGCCCCAATCGTCTTATGAGCACCATTACCGCGAAAAAATGGACCTGCGATCAGTGCGGGGTGACCGTCTCTCGCCTCGGCGGCGAGAAGGTCGAGCTGCCCGAGAGCTGGACGACCTCCGACGAGGGGACCTTCTGCCTCCTCTGCCGCCGCGAGCGCGCCGCCCAGGCGGCCCTCGACGCCGCTCCGGAGGGGAACCTGGAAGACCGGGCGAAACTACGGCGCGCCGCCCTGGTCGAGTTCGAGATCCGGCGCCGCCCCGGCCACGGCAACGGCGAGATCGCCAAAGCCTGCCGCTCCTCAGTCGCCGCGGTCGTCGCCGCGCGCAAACGGCTGAAGATCCCCGCGCCCCAGTAGCGCATCCGATATTCGCCCCACCAGGGTGTGGCGAAAGTCGGCCGCGCCGCTAGACCCGGCTGCGCTCCGAGAGGTCGCTAAGCAGTGCCTCCATCCCGCCTTCGGCGTGTACCCGCCGCTGGCGGTCGGCCCCGTTGCCGTCGCGGAGGATGCGGTCGATCTCTTCCAGAGCGCCCTCGCCGCCGAGGCCGGCGGCGTAGGAACGCGCCACTTCGAGGCTGCCGCGGGCGACCTCGGAGGCCGGCGCTGCGGTGTCCTCGTCGACCATCAGGCGGGCCTCGAGGCCATAGCGCTCGGCCTGGAAGTAGGACTCCTCGATCGCCTCGCGGGTGAGGCCGGGGTCGCTTGGGCTGTCGATCTCCTTCGCCGCCAGGGCCTGGATCAGGGCCGCGATCGCGGCGTTTTCCTCTGGCCGCGCCTGCACGTCCATCCCCCGCACCTCGACCGTCCCCAACTTCGGGTGCGGCCGCACGTCCCACCAGAGGTACGTGTAGTCGGAGACGCCGGCGGCGGCGATCAACTGGTCGGCGACGCGGAGGAAGTCGTCGTAGTCGCGGAAGGCGCGCGGCAGCTCGAAGCGCGGATAGCTGCGGACGGCGGCGGCGCGGGCGCTGGCGAGGCCGGAGTCGGCGCCGTCGCGGAAGGGCGAGTTGGCGGTCAGCGCCGCCAGCAGCGGCAGGTGGTGGCGCATCGCGTTGGCGACGCAGACAGCGGTTTCGGGATCGGGGACGCCGACGTGGACGTGGAGCCCGCAGGGCGGCGTCGCCAGCAGGCTCGCGAGGTCCTTCTTGACGCTCTCGTAGCGGGCCTTGTCGACCAGCGCGGGCTCGCCGCTCTCGCCCGGATAGAGGCCAGACCCCATCAGCCGGGCTCCCACCCCGGTGACCGCGCGCCGCACCTCCGACAACTCCCTCACCGCCTGCTCGGCATCGAGGCAGACGCCGGTCTTCAGCTCTATCTGGGTGGCGAAGATCTCGGTCGAGACGGCCTTGCGATGGTCGGCGCCGATCCGCTCCAGGACCCCCTCACCGTCGGCAACCAACCCGCAGCCCTCGTCGACCAGCAGCAGCTCCTCCTCGACCCCGATCGTCAGGGGAGTCGAGGAGCCGAATTTGTGCTCACGCTCCGTGTCGCTCGCAGCCGCGCTGCTCTCCGTTTTGGATTGGGTCCCCATAGCGGTGAGTGCGAGCTACCCCCGCCCGAAGCTTCTTTAACTCACTTGTAGATGGCAATCGGCAGGATCACCGCGCCGGGCGCGCGGAGTTCGGTCTGGCGGTTGAGTTTGTGGAGGAAGCAAGGCCGGCCTTCGAGCAGACGCCAGGACGGCCGGGATCTCACGCGCTTGTTCGGTTCGCCCGCCTTGACGTGCGTCCTGCAGCTGTGGCTGACGTGGTCGACAAGGAAATTCGAGGCTTGTTCCAGCGGGTTCCGCCAGGTCTCACGGGTGGCGAAGTCGGTGTACTCCGGAACCGCCTCTGCGCCACAAAGCGGGTCGTCACATCGCACCCTGTGCCTGAAGAGGCGGATCACCTTGCCGATGACGACCAGCCTGCCGCCGGTGTACTCGTCAGGCCCCTTTTCGAGCAGGCTCCGCTCTTGGGTCAGGCCGCGGTAGCGCATCGGCAGCAGCACTTTCAGTGTTTCCTCCCCGTCCCCAGCGGGAGGCAGGACGGCGAAGGTCAGCCGCGGGTCCGGCCCCACCTGCCGGGCGAACGATTCCGCTTTCCGCCGTTGCTCGTCGGAGTTGTTGCCGACGTCAGCTTCATCCTGGCCCCGGGGAAAGAGGGCGGCCAGGGTCGCCGACTGGCGAACGACCACGTAGGGACGGATATAGCCGGGGCTGAGGAGATAGTGGGTTACGAATTTGACCAGCATCCCTTCTCTGACCTCGCGCAGATCCCGGACGCCGTTGAGCTCGACGTCGTGGTAGCGGACGAACTCCCGGTCGTTGTCTTCGAGCTTGGCGAGCAGCAGTCCAAGCGCGCTGGATTCGGTGCGGGTGACCGTGCTTTCCGCCGAGCTTTCGTGCTGGGAGGAAGCGCCGACGTCGAAGCCGCCCTGCGTCGCACCCACGTTCACCGAGCTGATTTCCTTGGAGATGCGGTGGACCGAGCCCACGTCTCCCCCTTCCAGCTCGGCTAGGTACCTGAGAACCCTGGGACCGTCGAGGTAGAGGAACTCAACGGCCGGGATCCGCGCCTCGAAGGAGGCCCCTGCAGAGTCATCGCCCTCGCCCCGGAGCTCCACGAAAGCGACGGAAAACGCTACTGCCGCGAAGACCGCGACAAGGAAGGGAGCTGCCTTCTTCAGCTGTGCCACCAGGACCCACTGTCTCTCCCGGTGGCCGTTTGATCAAGAACTCATCGGTTCCTAGAGCGTCCGCAGGGCCGCTTTGGCGGCGTTGAAGCCGTTTATCCCGTGGGCGCCGGCGCCGGGCGGGGTCGCCGCCGAGCAGATGAAGACGCCGGGGATGCCGGTCCAGTAGGGGACCGGATGGATGCGGGGGCGGAGCATCGTCTGCAGCGGCGTGTTGGCGCCGCCGAGGATGTCGCCGCCGACGAAGTTGGCGTTGCGGGCCTCGATCTCGGCCGTCGTTGTGACCGTCTGGGCGACGATGCGCTCGCGGAAGCCGGGGGCGAAGCGTTCGATCTGGTCGAGGACCGTCTCCGTCGCGTCGCCGTCGTAACCGCTGGGCACGTGGGCGTAGGCCCAGACCGGATGCAGGTCGCCGCGCGAGCGGCCGTGGTCGGCGAGGTACTGCTGGCCGACGAGGACGAAGGGGCGCTGCGGCATCCGGCCGCGGTTGACTTCGGCCTCGGCGGTGACGACTTCCTCCAGCGACCCGCCGACGTGGACCGTCCCCGCCCGCCGCGCCGCCTCCATCGTCCAGGGCACCCCGTCCTGCACCGCGAGGTCGAGCTTGAACGCCCCGGGCCCGTACTTGTAGCGGCGGTAGGAGCGGGCGACGCGGCTCGGCAGCTTCTCCCCCGCCACTTCGAGGACGCCTCGCGGCGTCAGATCGAGGACGACGGCGTCCGCGGCCGGCAGCTCGTCGAGCGAGCGGACGCGGCGGCCGGTCTCGATCCGCCCGCTGCTCTCGCGGACCACGGACGCCCAGGCGTTCGCGAGCGCGACCGAGCCGCCCTTCGCGACCGGCCAGCCGTAGGCGTGGCCGGAGCAGATCAAGGCCATCCCGATCGCCGAGCTGAGCGGCTGGTCGAGCCGGGAATAGGAGTGCGCGGCGACGCCGGCGAAGAGCGCCGCCGCCTCCGGGCTTCCCAAGCGACGGCCGAGGAGCGTCGCCGGCAGCGCCGCCGGCAGGCCGAAGCGCGCGAGCCGCAGCGGGTGGCGCGGGAGGTGGATCAGCGGGTGGTAGATGTCCTCGGTGAGGGTGTCGTAGCTCTGCGAGGGCGGGCCGAACACCTGCCGCCACCGCTTCCCCGCCGTGCCGAGGCCCGCCGCCGTCGCCTCCAGCGAGCGCAGCATCACCCCTCCCCCGCCGCCGTCGAGCGGGTGGGCGAGGTCGACTTCCGGCCAGGCCCACTTGAGTCCGTGCCTCTCCAGTTCGATCCCTGGCGAGATCACCGCCGGCGAGGAGACCGCCATCGGGTGGGTGGCGCTGCAGACATCATGGAGAAGACCCTGTTCGGTCAGCTCGGCGCTCTGCGTCCCGCCGCCGATCTCCCCCTCGGCCTCGATCACCGTCACCTCGACCCCACGGCTCGCCAGCGTCGCCGCGCAGGCGAGGCCGTTCGGGCCGGAGCCGACGACGACGGCGCTAGGCATCGTGCACCGGGAACGGCTCGCCGCCGAGCCAGGGCTGGCGGCGGACCATCTCGGCGACGTCCACAGATCCCTCCTCGACCAGCCCGTCGGCCGCGTCCCAGATCCGGTAGCGCTGGCGCTGCACGTGCGCGGGCTGGGACTCGAGCGTCACCACCCGCAGCTCCCCCGGCCCGAAGTTGCAGCGCTCCTGCACCGCCGCCAGCAGCCGGTGGTCGTGGAAGTGGCCATCGCCGAAGTTGTAGCCGAGGACGACCCCGGCGACGAGCTCCCCCTCGCGCACGTCATAGGCCTCGATGTCGTCGACCGCGCGCAGCGAGAGCGCGTTCAGCGCCCGCCCGTGCGAGTGCATCGAGCGGAAGGCGAGCCCTTTATAGACGAGGACGTCGATCAGCTCCGGCTCGTAGAACTTCTCCAGCTGCTTGGTGACGATCGGCGCCGCCTTGACGATCTCGCGGTCGAGCTTCTCCTCCGCCCCCTCGCCGCCCTCCCCGCGCCGGAAGAGCCACTGGCTCGTCGCCCAGTTGCCGGCGTAATACCGCATCGAGGGCAGGAAGGAGACGAGGTCGGGGCGGAAGTTGCCCAGCACCGGCAGGCCGACGCAGACGAAGCCGAGGATCACCAGCAGCAGCGGGTCCTCGACGGAGGACCAGGGGACGTCGGCGTAGTGGCCGAAGAGGAAGAAGAGGCCGAAGATCATGAAGACGTTCCACTCCAGCGGCACCGCCAGCGGGAAGGTCGAGAAGATGTGGACGTGGAAGAGCACCATCCCCGCCAAGGCGAGGGTGCCGAGCAGGCCGCCCTGGGTGAGGAGTAGGACCAGCGGCAGGGTGAACTCCGTCGCGGTCCCGAGGTGGGCGTCGAAGGCACCGAGGCGCGACGGCAGCAGGTCCTCGGGGTGATCGCGGTAGAGACGGCGCTTCAGGGCCTTGGATCTGTTCCACGGGGTGTTGCTGATCATCACCGTGACGACGAACGGGAAGTGCCGGTTCAGCTTCGAGGACGCCGCTCCCCACCAGATGCAGAAGAAGACGAGCTGGGCGGCGATCGCCATGTTCGTCACCGGGAAGAGGAAGATGACAGCGAGGGTGCCGTAGATCTCCGCCCGCGCCGCCAGGAACGGGACCTTGTCGCGGAGGCCGAGGGTGCCGAGGAAGGCCAGCAGGACGCCGACCGCGGCCGGCTCGAGCACGTCCCCCGTGGACAGCAGCAGGTACAGCGCGCTCGCCAGCAGCCCGGCGTAGAGCCCGACGTCGAGCCAGCTCCGCGTCGTCCCCCCCGTCCCCGGCACTTTCTCCGGCCAGGGCGGCAGCCGCGTCGTCCCCGGCCGCAGCCAGTAGAGGAAGCCGCCGACCATCGGGCTGAAGCGCAGGGTCAGCGGCAGCGAGCCAGCGCCAAGCCCCAGCACCTCCCAGAGCATCGTCCAGATCACCGCCTTCTGGAAGACGATCGGCTCATACCAAGCCGGCCAGCCGCTGGTGGCGAAGATCAGCAAGCCGCCGAGCCCCGCGTAGGCGAGGATCTTGAAGACGTAGAGGAAGTAGACGGCGACAGGCGTTCCGAACCCGTTCAGCGCCCAGTCCTGCGCCAGCGGCTTGATCCGCTCCAGGTGTGGCAGCTGCCGCCACTCGGAGACCTCGAACGGCGGCGGAGCGGGGTCGAGCAATCCCATCGCGGTCCAGCCTAACCTCCGGTGCGATGGCCTACCGCCGGATCCTCGCCCGCCCCCACGTCCTTGCCCTCTGCGCCACCTCGGTGCTCGCACGGCTGCCGGTCGGGATGGGCGCGGTGGCGCTGGTCATCTTCGTCCACGACCACACCGGCTCCTTCGGCGCCGCGGGGGTCGTCGCCGGCGCCTTCACGATCGGCCTGGGAGCGACCTCGCCGCTGCTCGGGCGGCTGGTCGACCGCCGCGGGCCGCGGCGGGTGCTGATCCCGGCCGGCCTGCTGACCGCGTTCGGGCTCGTCCTCGTGGTCGTGCTTGCCGAAGCGGGCGCCGGCACCCCGGCGCTGGTCGCGGCCGCAGCGCTCGCGGGCGGCGCCACCCCGCCGGTGGGCGGCCTCCTGCGCGGGCTCTGGCCGAGCCTGGTCGAGGAGGAGGACCTGGTCGGCGGCTACGTGATCGACTCGCTCCTGATCGAGGTCTTCTTCGTCGCCGGCCCGCTGCTGACCGGGGTCCTGGCCGCGACCGCCGGCTCGGCCGTGCCCCTCTTCACCGCCGCCGGCTGCGGCATCTTCGGCACCCTCTGGTTCGCCTCGATCCCGACCGTCGGCGCCAAGGAGCCGGCGCCGGACGAGCACCGCACCCGGGCAGGCGCCCTCGCCTCCCCCGCGATTCGCCTCCTCGCCCTCACCGGGATCCCGATCGGGATCACCTTCGGCGTCTTCGACGTCGTCTTTCCCGCCTTCGGCGCCGAGCAGGGCAACAGCGCCCTCGGCGGGCCGTTCATCGCCGCCGCCGCGCTCGGGTCGGCCATCGGCGTCCTCGTCTACGGCGCCCAGGCCCACCGCTTCCGCAGCGCCGCGCAGGGCTCGATCGCGCTGGCGATCTACCAACCGCTCGCCTGCCTGCCGATGCTGCTCGCCAACTCGACGGCGGCGATGTTCGCGCTCGCGGCGCTGGCCGGCACCTACATCGCCCCGGCCAGCAACCTGCGCAACCAGATCGCCCAGGCGGCGATGCCGCCGGGGACCGGCACCGAGGCCTTCACCTGGCTGGCGCTCTCGCTGACGGTCGGCGCCAGCGCCGGCAGCGCCCTCGCCGGGCCGCTGGTGCAGAGCAGCGGCTGGCAGGCCGGGGTGCTGCTCGCCGCCGGGCTGCCCGCCCTCTCGCTGCCGCTGATCCTCCGGCGGCGCGAGCTGCTGCACCGGGCGGTGCGGACCTAGCCGGCTCAGGCGGTGGTGAGGATCCCGATCGGACGGGCGATCCGCGGCGGAATCGCCGAGCGCGGCGGCTCGAAGCTGAGCTGCGCGGGGGCGATGGCGCCCCGGCGCTGGGTCGCGACGCCGAAGAGGACGCCGTCGGGCTCACGGAAGAAGAAGCAGCTGTAGCCGTCGCACTCGATCACCCGGCTGACCGTCGCCCCCATCCCGATCACCCGCTGGCGCCAGGCGCGCTCGTGGCCGGGCCGGCAACTCCAGGCGACGTGACGGACGGTCCCGGCGCCTTCGACGGGGCGCGAAGGCGGCGGCGCATCGGCCTCGTAGCGCACCGCCTCCGGCCCGGAGCCGACCCGCCACGCCCCCTCGCCGCAGGACTCGAACCCGAGCCGCCCGGCGAGCAGGTCCCCGCTCTGGACGCTGGCCGCGGCGTACGCGCGGACGCCGGTGAGGGCGCAAATCGCCGTCTCCTGATCGGCGTTCGTCTTTGGTTTCCCGCTGGGGGAACCAAGGACGAACGCCGATGGGAGTGTGAGCTCGTGCTCGAGGCCGTCGGGGTCGGCGAAACGCAGCGCCAGCGGGTCGCCGGCGCCGTTGAGCCAGGCGGTGACGGTGATGCCGGCGTCTTCGAGGCGCCGTCGCCAGTGCTCCAACGCCTGCGGCCCGGTGACCGACCACTGGAGGCGATGGACGAGGCCGCGCCCGGGGACGCCGCGGGCAGCCCCAGGCGTCGCGGCGAAGCTGAGGATCCCCCCGCCCCCATCCTCGTCGGCGCTGAACGCGACCGCGCCCGAGTCGTGCTCGGCCACCAGCCCCAGCCCGAGCAGGCCGCCGTAAAAGTCGAGGCAGTCGTCGCGGGAGGAGGCGATCGCGGAGATGTGATGGAGGCCAAAGAGGTTCATTCGGATCCGAATTGTATACTTTTTCTATCGACAAACTGCCTAACATCCTCTACATCCACTCACACGACACCGGCCGCTACGTCCAGCCCTACGGCTTTCCGGTGCCAACGCCGAACATCCAGCTGCTCGCCGACCAGGGAGTGCTCTTCCGTAATGCCTTCTGCGCCGCTCCGACCTGCTCGGGCAGCCGCGCCTCCCTGCTCACCGGCCAGTACTGCCACAACAACGGCCTGCTCGGGCTGGCCCACCGCGGCTGGGAGCTGAACGACTACGGCCAGCACCTCGTCCATCCCCTGCGCGAGGCAGGCTACCGGTCGGTCCTGATCGGCGAGCAGCACATCTCCGAGGACCCGGAGGTGATCGGCTACGACGAGGTGATCGAGGTCGACAGCCACCACGCGGCCGACATCGCCCCGACCGCGATCGAGTGCCTCGGCGCGACCGCCGAACCGTGGTTCATGTCGGTCGGCTTCTTCGAGACCCACCGCACCTACCGGGTGCCGACCTCGGTCCGCGACACCCTCTACTCGCTGCCGCCGGCGAACCTGCCGGACACGCCGGAGACCCGGGCCGACATGGCGGCCTTCAAGGCCAGCGCCCGCTCGCTCGACCAGGGCATCGGCGCCGTCCTCAACGGCCTCCACCAGCTCGGCCTCCAGGACAACACGCTGATCATCTGCACGACCGACCACGGCCTCGCCTTCCCGAGTGCCAAGGCGACGCTGTACGACCGCGGGATCGGCGTGATGCTGATCATGCGCGGCCCCGGCGGCTTCCTCGGCGGCCGCGTCCTCGACGGCCTCGTCAGCCACCTCGACATCTACCCCACCCTCTGCGAGCTGGCCGGGATCGCCGAGCCATCCTGGCTGCAGGGGACGAGCCTGATGCCCCTCGTCCGCGGCGAGAGCGCTACGGTCAACGACGTCGTCTTCGCCGAGATGACCTACCACGCCGCCTACCAGCCACTGCGCGCCGTCCGCAGCGAGCGCTTCAAGTACATCCGCCGCTTCGACGACTACGACCGCCCCGTCCTCGCCAACTGCGACGACAGCGCCTCGAAGAAGATCCTCGTCGAGGCCGGCTGGGGCGAGCAGCGCGTCCCCGAGGAGCAGCTCTATGACCTCCTCTTCGACCCCAATGAGCTGAACGACCTCTCCGCCGACCCCACCCGCCAGCAGATCCTCACCGAATACCGAGAACGCCTGCTCGAGTGGATGCGAGCGACCGAGGACCCGTTGCTCGACGGGCCTGTACCCGAGCCGCCCGGCGCCTGGTCACACGACCCGCGCCAGGCGAGCCCGAACGACCCGACGAGCTCGGCCTAGGCAGCTCGAACACCACTACAGATTCGACCCGGCCGAAGTCTCAGCGCGGCTGACGGTTAAGGGCGCATTGTGCAGTCTCGGTCTCGACAACCATCTGCCGACGGCGGGTCTGCAATTCGCTATCGACTCTCTCCATTACTCCGTCGTGATTGAGGTTCGAGAGCAGTAGGCCGTAGAACAGCAACTCCGTCAGGTTCAGCCCCCTGTTGAACGTCTCGGCCTCCTCCCTCCAGGTCGCGAGGGCTCCGGCGGCGTTGTCGTCGCCGTCGCCTGCCAGGGCGTCCTGGGCGAGGCAGGCATCGGT
Source organism: Solirubrobacterales bacterium (assembly GCA_045805765.1). Classification (GTDB taxonomy): domain Bacteria; phylum Actinomycetota; class Thermoleophilia; order Solirubrobacterales; family 70-9; genus VAYN01. The sequence continues at coordinate 8,962 of JBJMKN010000048.1, read as the reverse complement.
GGCGCTGATCCCGATTCGTGGGTAGAGCCGGGGCCCGGGGACGGCGCCGGGCGCGAGTTGGAACCTGGAGTCATCCTGCAGCAGGTAGATATTGTCCTCCAGCTCTTTCCGGACCGCCCCCACGGCAACCTGCTGGCGCTCCACGGCCGCAGCTCGCCGCTCCGCAAATACTCCGGTGATGCCGGCCGCTACGGCCAGTGACTCTACGATCAGGTGGTAATCACGATAATGCGACTCGCCGAAGATGCCGAGGAGCCCTACCAGAAGAGCCCCGATCAGGAGACCAAGGGTCACCCGCCCCGACCACACTCTCACCAGACGCGCAAGCACTTCCCGGCCGCTCAATTCGAATCAGCTATCTGCCTGATTGAAAATCCGGAAGGGGACATGGGCGGGATCGGCAGACGGCTGAGCATTACTGTCGCGCGCAGCGAGCAAGAGCTCCATTCCGAAACCACCGATTCCCAAGCGTTTGGAGAGCGCCGCCGTGCGCTGCCGACCCGACAAGGTCGTACGGTGCCGACCGCGGACCGATAGCGAAGCTTGCGCCAGAAGGTCGGCCACGGCTTTCGGGTGGTACTTCCTCGTCAGCTCGAGCCGGATCGTATCTTCAGGCTGGAACGAGAATCGGGTTCCGTCGACCAGCGTGATCTGTATCGGATTCGGACTGGTGTTCTTGTAGACCACTTTGAGTACCAGCGCCCGTTCCTCCTCAACAGACGGCAGAAACTTGACCGCCTCCAGGTCCACCGCCAGGTCGGTGTGCGTAGTCAATGCACTGGTAACCCAGGTGAGAAAGGGAGAGCTGCCCCGGTACTCCATCTCCACCTTCTTTGCTGCGGCTTCGTCGATCTTGTCCGCCGTAGCGAGCTCCAGCAGGAGGAGATCGTTCTCGTGGGTAAGGAGACCGTCGACCAGAGAGCGGAGCATCGCCTCGTCGTCGGTGAAGTTGGCCAGGGTGTTTCCGACCAAAGAGAAAAGGATCGGCTCGTCTTTGCCAACAACCTGGTCGAGAAACTCCCTCAGGGCCTCGACATTCGAGGGCAAAGAGAAGTCGAGCTTCACTGCAATCATGTGTCGAAGTGATTCGTCGGCTTCACCATGTGCCTCCAGATGGAGCCTCAGCATCTCCGCGCTCATGTCGACGGGGATATAGCAAGGCTCCTGCTGCTCCCTCTCCATGGACTCGAGGATGACGATGTCCTTCTCCCCCGTGCCCGGCCCCAGGCTCACGTAAGTTGATGGGAGGGCGTTGAGACCCTCGCCACAAAGGTCCTTCCATCGAGGCGCGAAACTTTCAGCACTCCTTCGACCGACGAGGTAACTCGGATCTTGACACGCGCGGTGCCACGAGATGGTGGGGCCCACTCCCCAATAGGCATGCCCGCAGTCGATGAACCTCCCGTCGCCTCCAGGATCCGGCTCGTGATTGCTGAGGTTGAGCGAAAGGCGTTTCATCTCGCCGACGTGATCCTCGCCGACCACGAGCATCGACCATCCGACGTCGTCGTGTTCAGACGCCTCCCAGACTCTCTCTGCCAGAGATATTCCGGCCCTGCCGACTTCGCCGCTCATCCCGATCGCCGGGGAGAATACCCGAAGAGTGTCTATTAGTGCATTTAGGCGTACCTATCCCACCTTTTCCGTCCTGCACCGGTGTCGCGAGAGCCCGCGCCCGGCGGAGCTCGCACAGCAGGGGCGCGATCGGCCGCCTGCCGTCGGAGCGATGCTCGGCACAACATCCGCTCTCCGGCTCGAGAATGCAGCACCCGGTAGGTACGAGCGCTGTCTGATGCCCTGAAGTACCGCTACGGGGATTCGAACCCCGGTTTCCGGACTGAGAATCCGGCGTCCTAGTCCCCTAGACGATAGCGGCGAGGATGCGGGCATTTTAGCGAGACGGCGGGCGGGGGCGCGGGACGTCCGTCACAGGAATGGGCCAGAAGGCGGAGGGAGGCGTGGGGCTCGCAACCGGTAAATTGGCTCGTCCCGCGGCTGTGGCGGAACTGGTAGACGCGCACGGTTCAGGTCCGTGTGGGCGAAAGCTCGTGGAGGTTCGACTCCTCTCAGCCGCATTCAGGCGACCGCTGCGGCGGTCGTCTGCGGCGCCCGGGCGGCGTTGGCGGCGATCTCTTCGACGAAGCTCGGCCAGAGCGCCCGCGGCAGGTCGTGACCCATGCCGTCGACCATCTTCAGGCGGGCACCGGGGATCGCCTTGGCGGTGGCTTTGCCGCCGGAGGGGTTGACGAGGACGTCGTTCTTGCCGTGGATGACGAGAGCGGGTAGCTCGAGCCCACGGAGGCGGGCGGTGCGGTCGCCGGAGGCGGTGATCGCGTGCAGCTGGCGGGCGATCCCGGCCTCGCTGTGGCCACGGTCGAAGGACTTCGCCGCGATCTCGCGGATCCGCTCCTCTTCGAAGGGATAGCCGGGGGAGCCGATGACCTTGAACGTCTTGACGACGCGTTCGATCGCCGCCTCGCGCTCGCGCGGCGGTTTGCCCAGGAGCAGGCCGAAGGTTTTGTAGCTCGGGTGGCCGACCCGCCTGCTGCCGGTGGTCGACATGATCGAGGTGATCGAGCGAACGCGCTCGGGGTTCTCGATCGCCGCCGTCTGCACGATCATCCCCCCCATCGAGGCGCCGACGAGGTGGGCGGAATCGATCCCGAGGTGGTCCATCAGGCCGAAGGCATCGGCGGCCATGTCGCTGAGGAAATAGGGCGCGTTGCCGCGGTGCCCGACCGCCATCGCCAGCAGGTTCGGCGCCCCGGCCGCCTTGATCTTCGTCGAGCGCCCGATGTCGCGGTTGTCGAAGCGGACGACCCGGAAGCCGCGCTCGGCCAGCAAGCGGCAGAAGTCCTCCGACCAGGCGATCATCTGCGTCGCCAGGCCCATCACCAAGAGCAGCGGCTCGCCGTCGGGGTCCCCCATCTCCTGGTAGCAGAGCCGGATGCCGTTGCTAGGAGCGAAAAGCTCCTCGGAGAACTCGTGCATTTCGCGATGGTACCCGGGCTGGCTGGGCAGCCAAACGTCATACTCGCGCGGGTGCGGACGGCGATCCTCTCCGACCTCCACCTCGGCGTCGCCTCCGACGAGGACGTGCTGCGGGACCCGGCGGTGCGGCGGCTGCTGCTCGACGAGATCGCCGGCGCCGACCGCGTCGTCCTGCTCGGCGACGCGATCGAGCTGCGCAACCTGCCGCTCGGCCCGTCGCTGGAGCGCGCGCGCCCCTTCTTCGAGGAGCTCGGGGAAGCGATCGGCGAAGCCGAGGTGACCCTGATCCCCGGCAACCATGACCACCGCCTTGCCGAGCCGCTGCTCGACGCGCTCTCGATCGCCGGCGAGCCGCTGGGCCTGGAGCACCACCACGGCCCCTCCGGCCCGGCGGCGAAGGTCGACGGCTGGCTCGGCCGCGCCGAGCTGAAGATCGCCTACCCCGGCGTCTGGCTGCGCGAGGACGTCTACGCCACCCATGGCCATTACATGGACGCCCACCTGATGCTGCCGCGCGCCGAGTGCATCGCCGCGGCGCTGATGGCGCGCCTCTCACGGCCGCTGCCAGATCGCACCAGCCCGATCGACTACGAGCGGATCCTCCGACCTCTCTACGGCTTCGCCTACGGCCTCGCCCAGGTGATGCCGATCAGGCGCCGCCGCAACGGCCCCTTCGAGCGGGCCTGGGAGGTGCTGGCAGGCGAGGAGGAGAAGACCACCCTCGGCGCCCGCGCCGCCCGGGCCGGTTTCCCGCTCGCGATCCGCGGCCTCAACGGCCTCCTCCACGCCGAGTTCTCCCCCGACGTGTCGACGCAGGCGATCTTCCGCACCGGCGTCGACGCCGCCACCGAGATGGCAGTACGCCTCGGTCTCGACGACCTCCACGTCGTCACCGGCCACTCTCACCGCGGCGGCCCTCTACAAAGCGAACCGGAATGGGAGCTGCCACGCGGCGGCCGCCTCCACAACACCGGCAGCTGGGTCTTCGCCACCGCCTTCCACCAACCGGGGAGACCGCCGAACTCTTACTGGCCGGGAACCGTCACCTGGCTCGAGGACAACGACCCCCCGCGCCGCGTGCAGCTGCTGCTCGAGCACTCGCACGAGCAGATGAGCGACCTGATCAACCGGCTTGCAGCCACTCGGCGATGATGCCGCCGATCTCCGGTCCGGCGTCCTCCTGCAGGAAGTGCGAGGCGTTCTCGATCGGCCGCGGCGGCGGGAAGTTCAACTGACTGGAGACCCGCTCGCCGACTGAGAACGGCAGCACCGGGTCGGAGTCGGCCCAGAGCACCAGCGCCGGGCGCTCGTCGTCGCGGAGAGCATCGGCCACGCGTTTGCCCTCGGCGGCGCCGGGCGCATCGGCCTCGGTCGGGAGGATCAGCGGGAAGGCGCGGGCGCCGGCCTTGGCCGCCGGCTCGGGATAGGGCGCGTCGTAGGCGGCGATCACCTCGTCGCCCGGGTCCTCCTTGCAACCGCCTTTGACGAGGAAGCCGACCGGCACGTCCTCGCTGTTGCGGACGAAGTCGCGGAAGGCGAGCCAGGCGTCGCTCATCTTCTGGTGGCCGGTGAAGGGGCCGGTCTCCATGATCACCAGGCGGGAGATCCGGTCCGGGTTCTCGACCGCCAGCCGCAGCCCGATCGGCCCGCCCCAGTCGTGGACGACCGCGGTCGCGTTGCGAAGATCGAGTTCCTCCAGCAGCGCCGTCATCAGTTCGACGTGGCGGTCGTAGGTGTACCAGCCGAGGTCGGTCGGCTTGTCGGAGCGGCCGAAGCCGGCGTAGTCGGGGGCGATGCAGCGGTAGCCAGCGTCCCGCACCGGCGGGATCACCTTGCGCCAGAGGAACGACCAGGTCGGCTCGCCGTGGAAGAAGACGACCGGGTCCCCCTCCCCCTCGTCGAGGTGCGCCAGCCGCAGGCCGCCCACCTCGCGGTAGCGGGACTCGAACGGGTAGTCCGGCAGGCCCTCGAGCATCTCCTCCGGGGTGCGAAACGCGTCGACGCTCATTGGGCCACCCTATCCCGGATCGGAATTGTTGACCTCGAATCCCGGAATCCAGATCAGGATTCTGGACTTTCTTGGTCGACTTTGTGCTACGGTGCCGCCCTCATTGAGCAGTAAGTCGCTCAAGAACGTAAGTTAGTCGACATAGGAAGGAAACTTTTAGATGCGGAACGCTCGCACTACCCGGCGGCGCGGCGTGAAGATCGGCCTCCCGGCCGCGCTTCTCGTCCTGCTCCTCGCAGTCTTCGCCGCTGGATGTGGCGGTGGTGACGACACCACCGGCTCCTCTGGAGACAGCGGAGGAAGTGGCGGCAAGCTCGACGTCGTCGGTTACTCCACCCCGGAAGCCGTCTACACCGAAGCGCTTGAGCCCGCCTTCGAGGAGAGCTCGAAAGGCTCCGGCGTCAGCTTCAGCAACTCCTTCGGCGCCTCCGGCGACCAGAGCCGTGCCGTCGCCGCAGGCCAGCCCGCGTCTGTAGTCCACTTCTCCCAGGCCGGAGACATGGAAAGACTCGTCGAAGAAGGCGAAATCGTCGCCAAAGACTGGGACCAGAACCAGTACAAGGGCATCGCCCAGAACTCGGTCGTGGTCTTTGTCGTCCGCAGCGGCAACCCCGAGGGCCTCGAGAGCTTCGACGACCTGCAGAGCAAGGACGTCGACATCATCACCCCGAACCCGTTCAGCTCGGGCTCGGCCCGCTGGAACATCATGGCCGTCTACGGCAACGCGATCGAGGCCGGCAAATCGCCCGACCAGGCGCTGGACGAGGTCCGCACCGTGCTCGAGAAGACCATCGCCCAGCCGGGCAGCGGTCGCGACGCCCTCTCCGCCTTCACCCAGGGCCAGGGAGACGTCCTCCTGAGCTACGAGAACGAGGCGATCAAGGCCGAAGAAGAGGGCGAAGACGTCGAATACGTCGTGCCCCCGGCGACGCTCTCGATCGAAACTCCGATCGCGATCACCAAAGACGCGCCGCAGCCTGCCGCGCAGGACTTCCTCGACTTCATCTGGTCGGATGAAGGTCAGGAAATCTGGGCCGAAAACGGGTACCGCCCCGTCAACCCGAAGCTCGTCGACGAGAAGCAGTTCCCGACTCCCAAAGACCTGTTCCACATCGCCGACTTCGGCGGCTGGGGCAAAGTCAACGACGAGTTCTTCGATGACGAAACCGGCTCGGTCGCTGAGATCGAGAAGGAACTCGGGGTCTCTACGAGCGGCTGATGGAGGCACACCCGGCAAACCTCCCCGCTCCAAGCCAGCACCGGGCAGGCATCCGCCTGCCCGGTCTCGGCGCCGGCTTCGGCGGCGGCATGGTCATGCTCTATCTGAGCCTGATGGTGCTGCTGCCGCTGGCCGCTGTCGCCAGTGAAGCCTTCACCGGCGGCATCGGCCACTTCTGGGAACAGGTCACCTCGCCGCTGGCGGTCAAGAGCCTGAAACTGACGGTCGTCTGCTCGCTGATCGTCGTCGTCGTCAACGGCTTCTTCGGCACGATCCTCGCCTGGCTCCTCGTCCGCGACAAGTTTCCGGGCAAGAGCATCATCAACGCCGTCATCGACCTTCCTTTCGCGCTGCCGACGATCGTCGCCAGCCTGATCCTGCTGACGCTCTACGGCGCCGACAGCCCGCTGGGGATCGACTTCGCGTTCACCCGGACCGCGATCGTCGTCGCCCTCTGTTTCGTCACCCTGCCCTTCGTCGTTCGCGCCGTGCAGCCGCTGCTGCTGGAGATGGACCGCGAGATGGAGGCCGCGGCCGCCTCGCTGGGGGCCGGCAACTTCACGATCTTCCGCCGCATCATCTTCCCCAACCTCCTCCCCGGCCTCGCCGCGGGAGTGGCGCTGGCCTTCGCCCGCGCCCTCGGCGAGTTCGGCTCGGTCCTCCTCTTCGCCGGCGGCAACCCGGACACGACCGTCTCCTCGGTCTTCATCCGCAACCAGGTCGAGTCCGGCAACGACATCGGCGCCGCTTCGGTCTCGGTCGTGTTGCTGGTCGCCTCGCTGCTGCTGCTCGCCTCCGTCTCGCTGATCCAGCGCTGGGCGATCCGACATGACCGTGGCGGCACCGACTTCATCGCGACCGTCCAGAACAAGGACGTATCCGGCGGAGGCGCACTCTGATGGCCGCCAATCCCGCCAGCCGCTGGGGCCTGCGGTTCCTCGGCCTCGGCTACCTGACGATGCTGCTGCTGATCCCGCTGGTGATGATCTTCTACAAGACCTTCGAAGAAGGGATCGGCCCCCCGCTCGATGCGATCACCTCGCCCGACGGCCTGCACGCGCTGAAGCTGAGCCTGCTGATGGTCGCGATCGCGGTGCCGCTGAACACGATCTTCGGGATCGGCTGCGCGCTGCTGCTGGTCCGCCACAAGTCGAAGCTGAACCCGGTGATCGATGCGGTCATCAACCTCCCCTTCGCGGTCTCCCCGGTCGTGATCGGCCTCTCGCTCTATATCCTCTACGGGACCGGCGGCTGGTTCTCCTTCATCGGCGAAGAAGGGTTCCAGATCCTCTTCGCGGTGCCGGGGATGGTGCTCGCCAGCATCTTCGTCTCGCTGCCCTTCGTGGTCCGGGAGACGGTGCCGGTGCTGCAGGAGATCGGCACCGACCAGGAGCAGGCGGCCTCGACCCTCGGCGCCAACGGCTGGCAGACCTTCTGGAAAATCACCCTGCCCTCAGTCCGCTGGGGCGTCGCCTACGGCGTCGTCCTCACGACCGCCCGCGTGCTGGGCGAGTTCGGGGCGGTGACGATCGTCTCCGGCTCGATCAACGGCCAGACGCAGACGCTGCCGCTGTTCGTCGAGAAGCAGTACGCCAACTTCAACTCAACCGGCGCCTACGGCGCCTCCCTGGTGCTGGCCCTGCTGGCGCTGATCACCCTGTTCGCAATGAACCTGCTGAAACGAAAGGAGGACGCCTGATGGGAATCTCAGTCGAGGGAGCAAACAAGCGCTTCGGTGACTTTCAGGCCCTCAACGACGTCTCGATTGAGGTCCCCGATGGGTCCCTTACCGCCCTGCTCGGCCCCAGCGGCTCGGGCAAGTCCACCCTGTTGAGGGCGATCGCCGGCCTCGAGGACCTGGACTCGGGCGAGGTGACGATCAACGGCGAGGAGGCGACCCGCAAACCGGCGCAGCAGCGCGGCGTCGGCTTCGTCTTCCAGCACTACGCCGCCTTCAAGCACATGACGGTGTACGACAACGTCGCCTTCGGGCTGAAGATCCGCAAGTGGAAGAAGCCCGAGACCTCCAAGCGCGTCCACGAGCTGCTGCAGCTGGTCCAGCTCGACGGCCTCGCCGGCCGCTTCCCCTCCCAGCTCTCCGGCGGACAGCGACAGCGGATGGCGCTGGCAAGGGCACTGGCGGTGGAGCCGCAGGTGCTGCTGCTCGACGAGCCCTTCGGGGCGCTCGACGCGAAGGTGCGCAAGGACCTGCGGACCTGGCTGCGGCGCCTCCACGAGGAGATGCACGTGACGACGATCTTCGTCACCCACGACCAGGAGGAGGCGATGGACGTCGCCGGCCAGCTGGTGGTGATGAACGAGGGCAGGGTCGAGCAGTCCGGGACCGCGGACGAGCTCTACGAGCAGCCCGCCAACGAGTTCGTGATGAGCTTCGTCGGCGAGGTCAACCGGCTCGGCGAGCACTACGTGCGCCCGCACGACATCGAGGTCGTGCTCGACGCCGACGATCGCACCGAGCAGGGCATGGTCCAGCGGATCGTCGCCCTCGGCTTCGAGATCCGGGTCGAGTTCGTGCTCGGCGACGGCACCGAGGTCTGGGCCCAGCTGACCCGATCGGAGTTGCAGCGACTGGAGCTGGAAGAGGGGCAGATCGCCTACCGGCGCCCGATCCAGGCCAAGAGCTTCAACGGTTCGACGCCGTCCATCCCCCAGGGGGCCTCGACTCCCCCCGGGTCCCAGGACGGCGGCGACGCGGAGGTTTCCGCAGCCGTTTGAAGGGGCGA
>JBJMKN010000047.1:0-9662 GCA_045805765.1 Solirubrobacterales bacterium | reverse complement strand
CATGTCCGTCAGGCCCTCGCCGAAGGAGATCGAGCAGGCGGACCCGGGAGGGGTGACCTGCACGAAGCGGAGCTCGGGCGAGACGCGCTGGTCGTGGTCGGCGTTCCAGCCGAGGGCGTCGACGTAGAACGCCTTCGCACGGTCGACGTCGGAGACGGGGAGGGTGACCAGCTCGAGCTTGATGTCCATGTGGCCATCCTATCGAAACGGAACCATCCGTTCCGGTAGGGTTAACCGTATGCCTGGGGGACGACTCGCCGAAGCCGCGCGCAACGACACGAAGATCCTGGAGTCCGCCCGCGCGGTGTTCGTCGCGGATCCCGAGGCGCCGATCGCCGCGGTGGCCAAGCACGCCGGGGTGGGGATCGGCGCGCTCTACCGCCGCTACTCGGGCAAGGAGGCGCTGCTGCGCGCGCTGTGCGCCGACGGCCTGCGGCGCTACATCGAGGCGGCGGAGTCCGCGCTCGCCGACGAGGACGACCCGTGGCGCGCGTTCGCCGCGTTCATGCACCGCGAGGTCGACGCCGACGCCTCCTCGCTCACCCAGCGGCTCGCCGGCACCTTCACGCCGACGCCCGATCTCTACGAGGCGGCCGCGCGCGCGGGGGAGCTCAACGTCGCGTTGTTCGAGCGCGCGCAGCGGGCGGGCGCCATCCGCCCCGACGCCTCCGTGAACGACCTCGGCCCGATCCTCGAGCAGCTCGCCTCGCTGCAGATCGGCGACGCCGAGCGCTCGCGCGCGCTGCGCCACCGCTACCTCGACCTCGTGCTCGACGGGCTGCGAGCGCAGGGCTCTGAGCTGCCGGCACAACCGCCCACCGACGACGAACTGCAGGAACGATGGCGCTAGGTTGAGCGCCATGTTCTACGACGACGACGCGGACCTCTCGCTCCTCGACGGCAAGACCGTCGCCATCCTCGGCTACGGCTCGCAGGGTCACGCGCACGCCCTCAACCTCAAGGACTCCGGCGTCGAGGTGGTCGTCGGCCTCCGTCCCGACTCCTCCAGCCGCGCCAAGGCCGAAGCGGCCGGGCTCGAGGTGCTCGACGTCGCCGAAGCCGCCAGCCGCGGCGACCTGGTGATGATCCTGCTGCCGGACGAGAAACAGGCCGAGGTCTGGCGCGAGGAGATCAGCGACGGCATCGCCCCCGGCAACCTGCTGCTCTTTGCCCACGGCTTCGCGATCCACTTCGGCGAGATCGAGCCGCCCCCCGGCGTCGACGTCGGCATGGTCGCGCCGAAGGGGCCGGGACACCTGGTCCGCCGCCAGTACGAGGAAGGCAGCGGCGTCCCCTGCCTGATGGCCGTCCACCAGGACGACTCCGGCCAAGCCCACGACCTCGTCCTCGCCTACGCCTCCGGAATCGGCGGCGGCCGCGCGGCGATCATCGAGACGACCTTCAAAGACGAGTGCGAGACCGACCTCTTCGGCGAGCAGGCCGTCCTCTGCGGCGGCGCCTCCGAGCTGGTCCGCGCCGGCTACGAGACCCTGGTCGAGGCCGGCTACGACCCGCGCCTCGCCTACTTCGAGTGCCTGCACGAGCTGAAGCTGATCGCCGACCTGATGTACGAAAAGGGCATTCAGGGCATGCGCTACTCGATCTCCAACACCGCCGAGTACGGCGACATGACCCGCGGCAAACGGGTGATCGGCGAGGAGAGCCGCGCGGCGATGAAACAGATCCTCAAGGAGATCCAGGACGGCGACTTCGCCAAAGAGTTCATCGCCGAGAACCGCGCCGGCAACGAGAACTTCGACCGCATGCGCAAAGAGGGGGAGGGCCATCAGATCGAGGAGATCGGCCACGACCTCCGCGACATGATGCCCTGGATCGACCAGGGCTTCAAAGACACCAAGTAAGCCTGGGGTTCAGTCTTTGATCGGCCCTCGCGGGTCCGTCTCTCCCTCGGGCAGGCGGCCGTCGCGGCCGACGTAGCCGTCTTTGCCCCCGACGCAGATGTAGATGGCGTCTTCGTTCTCGCTGAGGTTCTTGAGGCTGCGGACGACCTTGGCGTCTACCCAGGCGAAGCCGCCTGGGCCTAGTTGGTGCTTGGCGCCGTCGAGGTCGATCTCCATTTGGCCCTGGTGGACGAAGTAGAGCTCCTCCTGCTCCTCGTGGTAGTGCTTGCCCGACTCGTAGTTGGGCGGCATCACGATTGCGTTGACGCCGAAGGCGGTGACCCCCAGCTCCTTGCGGACCTTGCGGAAGCCCCAGCCCTCGCCGAGGTCGTCGAGCTGGGCGACGGCGTAGCCGTCGCCCTTGGTCACGCCCTCAGACATTCGGGCTCACCGGAGCCGGGGGAGTCGCCAGGGGTGCCGCGCCGTTCGCCTTCTCTTCGCCGATCGGCGGGTAGTCGTCGGTCAGCAGCGCCACGTAGCCGTAGAGCCGGGCGTAGAAGCTGTTGGCGAAGGTCAGCGCGTTGTTGACTCCCTGCGGCTGGTAGCCGCGGAAGACGATCGTCAGCCAGGCGATCACCGCCACCCAGAGGTGCAGGTAGTTGACCGCGTAGGAGACGACCAGCATCGGCAGCGCCAGGATCAGGCGGAAGAAGGCCTTGAGCCGGCTCTGCTGCTCGGCCCGCGGGGCGAAGTTGACCCGGATCGGGTAGCCCGGGTCGTCCGCGAGCCCGAACGGCGGCCACTCGTCGGTCTGCAGGTAGATCCAGGCCCCGGTGCGGACCCCGAAGCGGACGACGCCGGAGTTGAACTCGTACAGCCATTCCGGGTAGCGGCCGGTGACGATGATCGCGACCCAGGCGAAGAGATGGGTGAAGAGGAAGAGGATCCCCCAGAAGACAGCGACGATGATCCACGGGATCGCCAGCAGCGGCCGGAAAAAGGTGGTCCATCGGTTTGGAGCCGGATTGAAGTCAGCTTCGTAGTTGACTGGATACATCGCTCTCCCCTTCAAGTGGATGTCGACGAAACGGCTTGACCGAGCCTAACTTCGACCCCGGCGGCAGTCCCCCGCTTTGGTCAGTAACTTGTCGAGCCCGATGGAGGCGCAGACGACTACGCAGATCCCGGGCGAGATCAAGCCCGCCGACGGCCGCTTCGGCTGCGGGCCCTCGAAGGTGCGCCCGGAGGCGCTGGCCGCCCTCGCCGAGCGCTCCGACCTGATGGGGACCTCGCACCGCCAGGCTCCCGTCCGCGACTTGGTGCGGGAGGTGCGAAGCGGGCTCTCAGAGCTCTTCTCGCTGCCCGACGGCTACGAGATCGCCCTCGGCAACGGCGGCACCACCGCCTTCTGGGAGGCGGCGACGGCATGGCTCGTGCGCGAGCGGGCGCTCCACCTGACCTACGGCGAGTTCTCTTCCAAGTTCGCCAAGTCGACCGCCGCGGCGCCGTTCCTCGAGGACCCGATCGTCGTCGAGGCCGACCCGGGCGACGCGCCCGCGCCGACCGCCGACCCGGCCGCCGACGTGATCGCCTGGGCTCACAACGAGACCTCGACCGGGGTAATGGTCGACGTCCGCCGCCCCGAGGGCGCAGCCGAGTCCCTGGTCCTGATCGACGCCACCTCCGGCGCCGGCGGCCTGCCGCTCGACGCGATCCAGGCCGACGCCTACTACTTCGCCCCGCAAAAGGGCTTCGCCTCCGACGGCGGCCTCTGGCTGGCGGCGCTGAGCCCGGCCGCGATCGCCCGCATCGAAGAGCTCGACGGCGCCGGCGACCGCTGGCAGCCCGCCTTCCTCTCGCTGCAGACCGCGCTGGACAACTCGCGCAAGGAGCAGACCTACAACACGCCCGCACTCGCGACCCTGCTGCTGCTGAACAACCAGCTGCAGTGGATGCTCGGCCTCGGCGGCCTCGCCGGCTGCGTCGAGCGCACCTCCGACTCCTCCGGCCGCCTCTACGGCTGGGCCGAGCGCAGCGAGTTCGCCAGCTGCTTCGTCGCCGACCCGGCGAAACGCTCCCTCGTCGTCGGCACGATCGACTTCGCCGACTCGGTCGACGCCGCCGCCCTCGCCAAGGCGCTGCGCGCGAACGGGATCGTCGACGTCGAGCCCTACCGCAAGCTCGGGCGCAACCAGCTGCGGATCGGGATGTTCCCCGCCGTCGACCCCGACGACGTCGAGGCGCTCACCGCCTGCATCGACTGGGTGGTCGAGAACGTCGAGGGAGTCGCCTCGTGAAGGTCCTGGTCAAGGAGAAGATCGCCGACACCGGCGTCGACCTGCTGCGCTCGCAGTTCGACGTCGACCTCGGGCTGGAGATGTCCGAGGAGGAGTTGCGAGCGCAGATCGCCCAGTACGACGCGATCCTGATCCGCTCGGCGACGAAGATGACGCCGGAGCTGATCGAGCTGGCCGAGAACCTGAAGGTGATCGGCCGCGCCGGCACCGGCGTCGACAACGTCGACATCCCGGCCGCGACCCGCCGCGGGATCATCGTCGCCAACGCGCCGGAATCGAACTCGGTCGCCGCCGCGGAGCACACGCTCGCCCTCGCCCTCGCCCTCTTTCGCAACGTCCCGCAGGCGCACGAATCGCTCGTCGCCGGCCGCTGGGACCGGGCCAAGTTCAAGGGCGCCGAGCTCTACGGCAAGACGCTCGGCGTGATCGGGTTCGGCCGGATCGGCCAGCTCGTCGCCAAGCGCGCCCAGAGCTTCGAGATGGACGTCGTCGCCTTCGACAAGTTCGTCTCCGCCGAGCGCTTCCGCGACCTCGGCGTCGAGGGCGCCGAGTCGATCGAGGAGCTGCTCGGGCAGGCCGACCTGATCACCCTGCACACGCCGAAGACGCCGGATACGATCGGGATGATCAACGCGGAGACGATCGCCGCGATGAAGGACGGCGCCCGCCTCGTCAACTGCGCCCGCGGTGAGCTCGTCGACCTCGACGCGCTGCTGGCCGGCCTCGAGTCGGGCAAGGTGGGCGGCGCCGCGCTCGACGTCTTCCCCTCGGAGCCATTCACCGAGCACCCCATCTTCGAGCGTGAAGACGTCGTCGTCACCCCTCACCTCGGCGCCTCCACGGCGGAGGCGCAGGACCGCGCCGGCGTCGTCACCGCCGAGCAGGTGACCGCGGCGCTGACCGGCGGCGTCGTCACCAACGCGGTCAACATCGCCGCCGTGCGGCCGGAGGCGATGGAGGCGCTGGCGCCGTTCGTCCCCCTCTGCGAAAAGCTCGGCCGCCTCGCCCAGGGCCTCGGCGACGGCGCCGTCGAGAAGGTGAGCGCCGAATTCCGCGGCCGCATCGCCTCCCACGACACCCGCCTGCTCGGGATCGCCGTCATGGTCGGGATCCTCTCCGGCCACACCGAGGAGCCGGTCAACCTCGTCAACGCGCCGCAGATGGCCGAGGAGCGGGGGATCGAGCTGACGGCGACGACCGATGCCGGCGCCGAGGACTTCACCGAGCTGGTCCGGGTCCGGATCGAGACCGCCGATGGCGCGGTCGAGGTCGCAGGGACCGGCGTCGGTCCCCGCAACGTGCCCTACCTCGTCGCCGCCTGGGGCGAGAGCTTCTACCTTCCCTTCGCCGACCACCTCGCCGTCTTCAGCTACGCCGACCGCCCGGGGATGATCGGCCGCGTCGGCACCCTCTTCGGCGAAGAGGGCGTCAACATCGTCTCCGCCGCCGTCGGCGCCGAGAGCGGGGGGGAGCGGGCGGTGATGGCGCTGACCACCGATGCGCCCGTCCGCGGCGAGACGATCGAGAAGATCCTCGGCCTCGAGGGCTTCTCCAAGGGCCGCTCGGTCGATCTCTAGGCACGCCGTCTTCTCCTAGGGCGAAACCCCGGGCCGGTTATGTTGTTTGCAGGGGGCGGCCCGCTGTTGGACGGGCTGGTGATCGACCCATGAAGAGACTGCTCGTAATCGCGATCTTCGCCTTGGCGGCGTGCTCCGGCACGGCCGTCGCCGCGCCGGAACAGTCGGTGACGCTCCTGCTCACCGCCGGCCCGGGCGACGACGTCTTCGACGTCAAGCTCAGCCTGGACGGGCGCAGCTACCTGATCGACTCGCTCTCCCCGCTCGAAGCGGGCGGGGACATCTGCACCCATGAAGAAGGCTCCGTCCACGAGCTGACCTGCGACGCGAAGGCGATCGGGGGCTTCGAAGCCAACAGCGGACCCGGCAACGACTCGGTGATCATCTCGCCCAAGATCCTCGTGCCGGCGACCCTGCGCGGCGGCCCCGGCCGCGATCGCTTGCGCGGCGGCGGAGGCGCCGACAAGGTGCTCGGCGGGCCCGGTGACGACTATCTGCGAGGAGAAGGCGGCAACGACTGGCTCCTCGGCGGCGCCGGGGAAGACTGGCTCTGGGGGGGCGGGGGTGACGACCGCCTCGTCGGTGGCTCCGGCCCGGACTACCTCAACGGGGGCCTCGGTGAGGACGACGTCCGCGTCAGCGAAGAAGACGCGACCGGGCCGCCACCGACCAAGCCGCTGAGCTAGCTACGCGGCGGCTTCGGGCCGGGGGCGCGGCAGCAGCCGGCCGCCGACGAAGGCAACCGCGACCAGGAGGCCGAGAAGCGACAGCGCGGCGTCGAGGCGGAACGCCGCCTGGACGCCGTCGACGAAGGGCGGCACCGCGCCGGAGAAGACGGTGGTCGTGAGGCCGAGCCCGATCGAGCCGCCGGCGATCTGGAACATGTAGACGATGCCGCCGGCGAGGCTGGCCTGCGACTCGTCGACGGAGGTGACGCCGGCGGTGGTCGCGGTCGGGATGAAGCTGCCGGCGCCGATCCCCAGCACGACCATGCCGGGGATGAGCGCGCCGTACCCCGATCCCTCGTCGACGAAGGAGAGAAGCAGCGGCCCGAGCGTGATCAGGGCCGCGCCGACGACGGCGAGCGGCTTCGCGCCGAGGCGGTTGTAGAGCGGTCCGGCGGCAAAGGAGGCAACCGCGAAGACGGCAAGGAAGGGGAGCATCCCGACCCCTGACTCGAGCGCCGAGTAGCCGAGCTGCTTCTCCATGAACTGCGGCAGGTAGAGGAGAGCGGCGAAGAAGGTCGCCGCCATGAAGAGGACTGCGATGCAGGAGGCGGTGAAGCTCTCGTTCCGCATCACCTCGCGGGGGGCGAGCGCGTGGCTCCCGGCCCGGCTCTCCAGTCGCGCGAAGGCGGCGACCATGGCCACGGCCAGGACCAGCAGCCCGATCACCCGCGGGTCGTCCCAGCCCCAGTCGGCGACCTGGTCGAGGGCGACGAGCAGGGAGACGAGCCCGATCGAGAGCGTCGCGATCCCCGGGTAGTCGATCCGCCGCTCGCCCGCCGCCGGCTCCTTCACGTGCACGAGCCAGTAGGTGACGCCGACCGCGAAGAGCGCGATCGGCACGTTGAGGAAGAAGATCCAGCGCCAGCTCAGCTCCTCGGTCAGGGCGCCGCCGAGGAGAGGGCCGACGGCGTTGCCGAGCCCGGCGGCGCCGATGATGATCCCGCCCGCAAGGCCGGCCTTCTCTTCGGGCAATAGCTCGTAGGTCATGCCGAGGATCGCCGGCCACATCAACGCTCCGCCGATCCCCATCGCCACCCGCGCCGCGATCAGCCAGGCCTCGGTCGGGGCGAAGCCGCCGAGCGCCGACATCGAGGCGAAGATCGCCGAGCCGAGGAAGAAGGCATTGCGGCGGCCGAACATGTCGGCGAGCCGCCCGCCGGTGACGATCATCACCCCGAAGGTGAGCGCGTAGGCGTTGATCACCCACTGGATCGTGTTGATGTTCGTGTCGAAGTCGGCCTCCATCGTTGGCAGGGCGACGTTGACCGCGGTGAAGTCGTTGGCGATCACGACGACCGCCATGCCCATCGCGAAGAGGGCGAGCCAGTTGGCCCGCTGGCTGGATTCGGGGGGCGCCGGGCTTGAGATTCGCGCAGCCTACGGTAAGGTTCGGAGCCGAATGAGCTTCCGGCTCGACAGCCTCTCGCTACTCCTTCTCCTCCCCCCTCGGGGGGAATAGCGCTGGGCGGCGCGATAGCCGCGAGAGACAAAGGCCATTCGAATCACAGAGAGAAGGAGAGGTCCCATGGGGCCGCAGAAGGACACCAATTCCGACGCCAACCGCGTCCACATCTTCGACACCACCCTGCGAGACGGGGAGCAGTCGCCCGGGATCTCGCTGAACACGGCCGAGAAGGTCGAGATCGCCCTGCAGCTCGCCCGCTTGGGGGTCGACGTGATCGAGGCCGGCTTCCCGATCACTTCTCCCGGCGACTTCGAGGCCGTCGAGAAGATCTCCCGGGTGGTGGAGGGGCCGACGATCTGCGGCCTGGCCCGCACCCACAAAGCCGACATCGACGCGGCCTGGGGGGC
Source organism: Solirubrobacterales bacterium (assembly GCA_045805765.1). GTDB lineage: Bacteria > Actinomycetota > Thermoleophilia > Solirubrobacterales > 70-9 > VAYN01. Next base: position 1,407 of record JBJMKN010000047.1, on the reverse strand, counting down.
GATCAAGGAGGCGGCGCGCCCGCGCATCCACACCTTCATCTCCACCTCCGACATCCACATTCAGCACCAGCTGCAGACCGACCGCGAGGACGTCAAGGGGCAGGCCCGGGCGGCGGTGGCGCTGGCGAAGTCCTACTGCGAGGACGTCGAGTTCTCGCCGATGGACGCGACCCGCGCCGACGTCGAGTTCACCGCCGAAGTCTGCGCGATCGCCGTCGAGGAGGGCGCGACCGTCGTCAACATCCCCGACACCGTCGGCTACACGACGCCCGAGGAGTACGCCGACTACTTCCGCCACCTGTACGAGCTGGTGCCGGCGCTGCGCGAGGTCGAGATGTCGGTTCACTGCCACGACGACCTGGGGATGGCGGTCGCCAACTCCTACGCCGGCGTGCTGGCGGGGGCGCGGCAGGTCGAGTGCGCTGTCAACGGGATCGGCGAGAGGGCGGGCAACTGCTCGCTGGAGGAGATCGCGATGCTGGTCGGCGTCCGCTCGGACGTCCACGGCCTCAGCACCGGCATCAACACCCGGGAGATCGCCCGCACCAGCCGCATGGTCAGCCGCCTGACCGGCTACCCGGTGCAGCCGAACAAGGCGATCGTCGGCCGCAACGCCTTCGCGCACGAGTCGGGGATCCATCAGGACGGCGTGCTGAAGGAGCGCAGCACCTACGAGATCATGGACGCGACCGAGGTCGGGCTGGAGTCGAACTCGATCGTCCTGGGCAAGCACTCCGGCCGGCACGCGCTGAAAGACGCGTTGGAGCAGCTGGGCTTCAAGGTCGAGGGCCAGGCGCTGAACAACGCCTTCAAGGCGTTCAAGGAGGTCGCCGACCGCAAGAAGCAGGTGACCGCGCTGGACCTGGAGGCGATCGTCTCCGACGAGATGCGCGACCGCGCCGAAGCCCACGATCTGGCCTGGTTCGAGGTCGAGGCAGGGACCCGGCGGCCGCCGCTGGCGAAAGTGGCGGTAACGCAGCCCTCCGGCGAGGAGTCGGTCGGCGAATCGAGCGGCGACGGCCCCGTCGACGCGATCTTCCACGCGATCCAAGACGCGGCCGGGACCGAGTGCGAGCTGGTCGAGTACAAGGTCGAGGCGGTGACCGGGGGAGAGGACGCCCTCGGCGAAGTGACCGTGCAGCTGCGAGCGGCGGGCCGCCTGGCCACCGGCCAGGGAGTGGCGACCGACATCCTCGAGGCAAGCGCCCGCGCCTACGTCCGAGCGCTGTCCAACGCCCTGGAAGGCGCGGCGACGCGCGAGGCGGAGGCGGCCACGGCCGAAGCGGCCGTCGAGCGTACGCCAGGACCTTAAGTACCTCGGTCGGGAGGGGGACGTGGGTGTCCCTCTCCCAGAGACCGTCGCGCAGCTGGACGGACTTGAAGGTGCCAACGTGACTTCTTGAGCCT
>JBJMKN010000046.1:0-28425 GCA_045805765.1 Solirubrobacterales bacterium | reverse complement strand
CGGCCGCCTGCAGGAGATCCCGGCGGAGACGCTGGCGGAGATGATGACCCTGGCTCAGCGGGCGATGGACCGGCTCGAGGCGGTCTACGAGCCGCACGGTTACAACGTCGGCTTCAACCAGGGACGCGTCGCCGGGGCAGGCGTCGAGCACCACATCCACCTGCACGTCGTCCCCCGCTGGGCGGGCGACAACAACTTCATGCCGGTGATCGCCGACACGAAAGTGATGCCGCAGTCGATCGAGCAGAGCTACGAGGCTCTGAAAGGAGCGTTTTGAACGACCAGTCCCCCCTTGCCCCACCCGGCATCTTCAAGGCGTACGACATCCGCGGGCTCTACGGCGAGGAGATGGACGAGACGACGGCTACTGCGATCGGCCGGGCGTTCGCGCGGGTTCTTGGGAAGCTGCGGGGCAAGCAGCCGAGCGAGCTGCGGGTCGGCCTCGGCCGCGACATGCGGCTGACGGCGCCGGCGATGGCGGCCGCGGTCCGCGAGGGGTTGATCGCCGAGGGCGCGACGGTCCTCGACGCCGGCCAGGTCGCGACCGAGATGCTCTACCACCTGGTCGGCTCGCGGCAGCTCGACGGCGGCGCCATGGTCACCGCCTCCCACAACCCCAAGGCCTACACCGGGGTCAAGCTGGTCCGCGAGGGAGCGCTCCCGCTCAGCGGCGACGCAGGAATCGGCGACGTCAAGGCCGAGATCGCAGCCGGGCTCGGCGAGGCCCCGGGCGGCGGCTCGAGCGAGGAGGTCGACGTCTGGGACGAGTTCCGCGCCCACGCGCTGTCCTTCATCGACCCCGCCAACGTGGAGCCGATGAAGGTCGTCGTCGACGGCGGCAACGGGATGGGCGGCCCGATGGTCGGCCCAATCCTCGAGCAGCTGCCGCTGGAGCTGGAGGAGATGTACTTCGTCCCGAACGGGGAGTTCCCCGACCACGAGCCGAACCCGCTGCTGGAGGAGAACCGGCGGATGATCATCGACCGGGTTCAGCGCAGCGGCGCCGACCTCGGGATCGCCTGGGACGGCGACGCCGACCGCTGCTTCTTCATCGACGGCAACGGCAGCTTCTGCGACGGCGACTTCATCTGCGCCCTGCTCGCCCGTTCGGTCCTGCAGAAGAGCCCCGGCGCGACGATCCTCTACGACCCGCGCTCGAGCCGGGCGGTCCCGGACCTGGTCGCCGCCGAGGGCGGGCAATCGGGCCTCTCTCGCGTCGGCCACGCCTTCTTCAAGGCGCGGATGCGCGAGGAGCAGGCCGCCTTCGGCGGCGAGGTCTCCGGCCACTACTACTTCCGCGACTTCTGGAACGCCGACTCGGGGACGATTCCAGCGCTGCTGGTCCTGGAGCTGCTCTCTCTCGACGGCCGCTCGTTGGCCGAGCTGATGGAGGAGTTCCGCTCGCGGTACTTCATCTCCGGCGAGATCAACTCCGAGGTCGCCGACGCGGAGGCGAAGATGGCCGAGATCGAGGAGCGCTATGCCGACGGCGCCAAGGTGACCCACCTCGACGGCGTCTCGATCGACTTCGAGGACTGGCACTTCAACGTCCGCCCCTCCAATACCGAGCCGCTGCTGCGGCTGAACCTCGAGTCGCTGGTCTCGCGGGAGGACATGGAACGCCGCCGCGACGAGGTCCTCGGCCTGATCCAGGCGTGACGGCGACGCCTGAGCAGGCGCTCGAGCAGGCGGCGCTAGCCGGCATCCACCGTTTCGCGATCCCGACCCCGTTCGCGGTCGGGCGGGTCAACTGCTACCTGATCGAGGACGAGCCGCTGACGCTGGTCGACACCGGGCCGAACTCGGGCAAGGCGCTCGACGAGCTGACGGCGAAGCTGTCCGAGCGCGGCCACGGGCTCGCCGACCTCGAGCAGATCGTCGTCACCCACCAGCACATCGACCACCTCGGCCTGGTCGAGATCCTGGTCGAGCACTCCGGCGCCGAGGTCGCGGCGCTGGGCGCGGCGGCGCGGCGGCTCGCGGCATTCGAGGAGGACGCCGAGCTCGAAGACCAGTTCGCGGTCGAGGTGATGCTGCGCAACGGCATCCCCGAGGACGTGACCGTCGCCCTGCGCAGCGTCTCCCGCAGCTTCCGCAGCTGGGGCTCCCACGTGACGGTGACGAAGCCGCTCGAAGACGGCGGCGTGCTCGAGCTCGGTGACCGGCGGCTCGAAGTCCTGCACCGCCCCGGCCACAGCCCCTCCGACACGGTCTTCTGGGACGCCGAGCGGCGGATCCTGATCGCCGCGGACCACCTCCTGCCCAACATCTCCTCCAACCCCCTGCTGGCGCGGCCGCTCGACGGCTCCTCCGAGCGTCCGCAGGCGCTCGCCGCCTACATCGAGTCGCTGAAGAAGACCCGCGAGATGCCGGCCGAGATCGTCCTCCCCGGCCACGGCGAGCCGATTACCGACCACGTCGCCCTGATCGACTCGCGCCTCGCCGGCAGCGACCGCCGCAAGGAGAAGATCTACCGCCTGATCGCGGAGCGGCCGCGGACTGGTTACGAGCTGGCGCAGGCGCTCTGGGGCAACGTCGCCGTCACCCAGGCATACCTCACCCTCTCCGAGGTGATCGGCCACACCGACCTCCTGCTCAACGAGGGGCGGGTGCGGGAAGCCGACGACGGCGCGGTGATCCGCTACGAAGCGACGTAGCGCCCGAGGGCTGCGGCCGCCAGTCCCAGAACGATGCTGAGCAGCACGTTGAGGACCGCGATCCGGCGTTTGCCCGCCTCGCCGATCCGCTGCGTCTCCACCATCCAGGTCGAGAAGGTCGTGTAGGAGCCGAGCAGGCCGGCACCGAGGAGCAGCCGCGCGTTGCCCTCGACCGAGGCCCCCGCCAGCAGGCCGAGCAGGAAGGCGCCGCTGAGGTTGACGAGAAGCGTCCCGGCCGGGAAATGCGGGTGCAGGCGATCGGCGACGAACAGCGTCAGCCCGAAGCGGGCGAGCGCGCCGCAGCCGCCGAGCACCCCGACCCCGACCCAGACGATGAGGCTCACGTCGTCTCCGTCCGCCGGGCGACCCCGGTCGCCGCCTGGGTCCCCGCCAGGCCAGCGGCGAGGCTGACCGTCAGATAGAGGAGGGCGAGCCCGACCCGCCCGGCGTCGATCATCTCCACCAGCTCCAGCTGCACGGTCGAGAAGGTGGTGAGGGCACCGCAGAACCCGGTGGTCAGCAGCGGCCGCCGGTAGCTCGTGTGCGGGAGGCTCGTGAACCAATAGCCGAGCAGGGCCGCGCCGGCGACGTTGACCAGCAAGGTCGCCCAGGGCCATCCCGGTCCCCCGGCGGGCAGCGCTTCCGCCAGCCCGGCCCGCAGCAGCGCCCCCAGCGCCCCGCCGATGAAGATCGCGCCCAGCTCGCGTCGGTCGACCATCGGCGGCAGCGTAGTCGCATGGCGGGCGGCATTAGGGTGCAGCTTTCGTGACTGCGCAGCTCCGCTCCCTCCGCCGCCGCAAGCCGCACAAGAAGCGGATGCTGCTGATCGTCAACCCGTACGCCACGACGGTCTCCGACCGGCTGAAAAACCTGGTCATCTACGCGTTGCAGGGGCGCTTCGACGTCGAAGCGGTGACGACGCAGGCGCAGAACCACGCGACCGAGATCGGGCGCGAGGCGCGGGACGGCGGCTACGACGTCGTCGTCGCCTTCGGCGGCGACGGGACGCTGAACGAGGTCGCCAACGGCCTTGCCGGGTCGGACCTGCCGGTGGCGGTCCTGCCGGGCGGCTCGACCAACGTCGTCTGCAGGACGCTGGGGATGCCGAATGACGTCGTCGACGCCACCGAGCACCTGCTGACGCTCGCCGACGACTGGAACCCGCGCAAGATCGACTTGGGGATGGTCGACGAGCGCTACTTCGTCTTCTCCTGCGGGGTCGGCATCGACGCCAGCGTCGTCAAGCGGGTCGACCGCAACCCGACCCTGAAGGGGAACGCCGGGCCCTACTACTACAGCTGGGCCGGCGTCTCCAGCTTCTACCGCAAGTACCTCCTCAACCCGGTGCGGGTGCGGACGACGGTCGACGGCGCCGAGCCGGTCGAGGGGATCACCACGATCGTCCAGAACTCCGACCCGTTCACCTACTTCACGACCCACCCGATCCGGGTCTGCGAAGGCATCGGGATCGACGACGGCACCCTCTCGATCGCGGTCCTGAAGCGGGCGGCGCAGCGGGACATGCCGACCCTGATCGCCCGCCTCTTCAGCGCGACCAAGCCCGCCGCCCAGCACAAGCAGGTCAGCCATTTCGACGACGTCACCCACGCCGTGGTCGAGACGGTCTCGGAGACGAAAGAGGGCAAGGTCCGCCCCTTTCCCCTCCAGGTCGACGGCGACTACATCGGCGAGCGGGACCGGATCGAGCTGCGGGTGGTGCCCGGCGCGCTGACCGTCGTCGCCTGAATCGGCGGCCGCGCGAGTGGGAGCGGCGGCTCCTCTTCTAATGCGACCTCGAGGGCGGCGCGGGCGGACGGCCTCCTGGCCCTCAGGGCATAGCGGAGGACCATCGCCAGGCGGTAAGGGCCGGCCCAGGCGAAGTGCTTGCGCGCGAACTGCAGCCGGGCGTAGGCGGCTTGCCCCTCCATCAGCGGCGTCGCCGAGCGCTCGCTCTCGAAGTGGCGGATGGTGAGCAGCGGCAGGTGGATGACCTCCCGCCCCTCCTCCTTCAGGCGCCAGCAGAGATCGGTCTCCTCGGAGAAGAGGAAGAAGCGCTCGTCGAACGCTTGCCCCTCCAGCGCCTCGCGGCTGGCGAGCATGAAGGAGCCGGAAGTCCAGTCGCAGGAGGTCTCGCGCTCGTAGGCGGCAGGCGCGAGGACACGCTCCCCGAGGAGATACCGGAAGAACGGCAGCCGCTCGACCCCGAGCGCTTCGGCGAGCATGTTGCGGACGGACGGGAACCGGCGGATGCTCGGCGCGAGCTGACCCCGGCCGCCGACCTGACGCACCCCCGCAAGGCCGACGTGCGGCCGGCGATCAAGCGCCCGCACCAGGTCCTCGAGGCTGCCCTCGAGGAATTCAGTGTCCGGGTTGAGGAAGAGCACGTAGCGCGCGTCGGCGGTCGCCAGGCCGACGTTGTTGGCGGCGCCGAAGCCGCGGTTGGCGCAGACGATCGTCCGCACGCCGGGAAAGCGCTCCTCAACGTAAGCCGCCGAGCCGTCGCTGCCGTTGTCGACCACGACGACGTCAAGCGCCAGCGCGCCCGCATGGGCAAACAACGTCCGAAGCGCCCCGTCGAGCCAGCGCTTGCCGTTGTGGGAGACGATGATCACGCAGACGTCGTCCATTGCCCGATCAACGCCCCACCCCCCTCCCAGCTTGCGGGCTTGGGTCCTACGGAAGGGGGCGAGCCAAGAGGGTCTCCGAACTTCTCCTCGCTATGGCGAGGACAATCTCGGAGAGGCGGAGCGGTGCGACCTGGGAGTTAGTGCGTCAGCAGCACGGAGTCATCTCCCGCGTCCAGCTTCTCGCCCTCGGATTCACCAAGAGCGGCATCGAACACCGGGTGCGGGCAGGACGCCTTCACCCGATCGTGCGGGGCGTTTACGCGGTGGGGCGGCCAAACCTGAATCGCGAGGGGCGCTGGATGGCGGCCGTGCTCGCCTGCGGGCCTGATTCCGCGTTGAGCCACAAGAGCGCTGCGGCTCTCTGGGGCTTCGGAGAGGAGCACCGCGCCTACATCGACGTCACGGTGAGGCGCGATTCCGAAGCTCGGATTCGCGGCATTCGCTCTCACCGCCGCCCTACCTTGCCTGTTTCCGACATCACCACCCGGTTTGGCATCCCGCTAACGGTGCCTGTCAAGACCTTCCTCGACCTCACGACCGTAGCTGGCCCGAAGACAATCGAGCGGGCGATCAACGAGGCGGACAAGCTCGACGTGATCGATGCGAATTCCTTGCGGCGTGCACTTGACGATCGCTCGGGCGAGCCGGGCGTCCGCCCCTTGCGCGAGATCCTCGACGAGCACACGTTTCGGCTTTCGGATGACGAGCTCGAACGGCTATTCCGTCCTCTTGCCGCAGCGGCGGGCCTGCCGGTCCCGCTGACGAAAGTCATGGTCGACGAGTTCGAGGTCGATTTCTTCTGGCCTGAGCTTGGGCTCGTCGTTGAGACCGACGGCTGGCGCTACCACCGCACCCCGTCTGCTCAGACGCGGGACGCGCTGCGCTTTCAGCGGCATACGGCCTCCGGCCTGACTCCGCTGCGCTTCTCCCACTATCAGGTCAAGTACGAACCTCGACACGTGGAAGACATCCTGAGAAAGACCCTCTCGAACTTACGCGGAGGCGCTTTCAAGAGAAAAACGAGCCGCCGGTGGAGGTGTGGCGCGCCTCTCCGAACTATTCCTCGCTATGACGAGGACAACCTCGGAGGGGCTGGCCGCCGCTTGGGCCGCCGCTACGATGCCGCCCGATGACCAGCCCCGCCCTCCTTCCCTCCGACCTTGCGCCCGGGCTGCTGCTCGGCGACAAGGTGGTGATCGGCGAGGGGGCGCTGATCGGCGGGCACGTGATCATCCACTCCGGGGCTCGCATCGGCCCCGGCGCCCGGGTCGGCGACCACGCCCAGATCCGGGACGGCGCGGAGGTCGGGGCCGGGTCAACCGTCGGCAGCTACGTCTCGGTCGACCCCGGCGTCGTCATCGGCGAACGGGTCAGCATTCAGACCCGCTGCTACATCACCGGTGGTACGCGGATCGAGGACGACGTCTTCGTCGGCCCCGGCGTCACCCTGACCAACGACAACACGATGGACCGGCACGGCTCGGGCTTCGAGTTCGAAGGGCCGCTGCTGCGGCGCGCCTGCCGGGTCGGCGGCGGCTCGACGATCTGCCCAGGAGTTGAGGTCGGCGAGGAGGCGTTCGTCGCCGCCGGCGCCCTCGTCAGCGCCGACGTGCCCGCCCGCGCCGTAGTCATGGGGGTGCCAGCGCGCGCGGTGCGCGAGGTCCCCGACGCCGACCTACTGCAGAACTGGCGCTGAGTCCCGCCGGGTCGGCAGCGGCCGGGCCGGGTTGCCGGCCACCGTCGCTCCGGCCGGGACGTCGGCGGTGACGACCGCGCCGGCCCCGACCATCGCTCCGGCCCCGATCCGGACCCCGCCGAGGATCGTCGCCCCGGAGCCGATGCCGGCGCCGCGCTCGACCACGGTCTCGAGCAGCTCCCAGTCGGCCTCGCCCTGCAGCTCGCCGTCTCCGTTGGTGGCCCGCGGGCGCTTGTCGTTGACGAAGGCGACGCCGTGGCCGACGAAGACCCCGTCCTCGATCCGGACGCCGTCGCAGACGAAGCTGTGGCTTTGGATCTTGCAGGCGGCCCCGATCACCGCCCCGCGCTGAATCTCGACGAAGGTCCCGATCCGGGTCTCGGCGCCGATCTCGCAGCCGTAGAGGTTCGTGAAGGAGTAGACGACCGCGCCCGGCCCAAAGCGGACGTCGTCGATCAGGCGATGCGGCGCCTCGTTGGCCGGAGAGGTCAGCACGGGCTCGGTCATCCGCCAGTTCAACGCTCGGGCTCCGCGCAAGCTTTTGATTCTCCAGGCCGTTGATGATCCGTGGCCGTCCTCAGCGAAACGATTGCCGACGCACCCAGCGCGTCCGACCATTCCTACGTGGTCCTGGCGCCGGACTCGAAGAAGATCCGCGCCCGGATCGAGTCGGCGCTGCGGCGCCCGGAAGGCGACCAGGCCCTGACCTTCGTCGAGGGAGCCGAGGACCTGATCGGCCTCGGCGCCGAGGCGCCCGAGATCGCGGTGCTCGTCTGCGACCTCGACCGCCCGGCCGAGATGGCGATGCTGCGTCGCGTCCGCCGCGAGCTGCCGCAGCTCCCGATCGTGGTCGTCTCCCCGCCGGCGACGGCGACCGGCGTCCGCCGCGCTCTCGATGCCGGCGCCGACGCGATCGTCTTCGAGCCGCTGATCGAGGCGACCCTCGCCGTCACCGTCAGCGCCGTCGGCTCCGGCCAGGCGGTGGTGCCGCGCGCCCTTCGCGCCAGCGTCCAGCGGCCCACCCTCTCCCACCGCGAGCGCCAGGTCCTCACCCTCGTCTGCGATGGGCTGACCAACTCCCAGATCGCCGAGCAGCTGTTCCTCTCGGAAAGCACGGTCAAGAGCCACCTCTCCTCCGCCTTCGCCAAGTTCGGCGTGCGCTCGCGCCGCGAGGCCGCGGCGCTGTTCACCGAGTTCGACCAGACCACTCCCAGCGAGGTAACCACTTGAGCACCGCAACCGCTTCCAATCCCGTCCTGCCGCTTGCCGCAACCGAGGGCACCAAGGTCCCCTTCATCCGCCTCGACAGCGCCTTCCCCGAGCTCTTCGCCGAGCTGATGGAGACGGTCGAGCGGATCGCCGGCAAGTCCGCCTTCACGCTCGGGCCCGAACTCGAGCGCTTCGAGGAGGCCTTTGCCTCCTTCTGCGGCGCCGAGCACGCCGCCGGCGTCTCCTCGGGCACCGCGGCGCTGGAGATCGCCCTGCGGGCGCTCGGGATCGGCCCCGGCGACGAGGTCATCGTCCCCACCTACAGCTTCATCGCGACCGCCGAGGCGGTCAGCACCGTCGGCGCCACCCCGGTGATCATCGACGTCGACCCCGAGACCGCCCTGATCACGGCGGAGATCGTCGAAGGCGCCCTCACGGCGAAGACCCGCTGCGTGATCCCGGTCCACCTCTTCGGCCGCCCGGTCGAGATGGATCCCCTGCTGGCCCTCTGCCGCGAGCGCGGGATCGCCGTCGTCGAGGACGCCTGCCAGGCCCACGGCGCCCTCTACCGCGGCCAGCCGGTCGGCTCGCTCGGCGACGCCGGCTGCTTCAGCTTCTACCCGACCAAGAACCTCGGCGGCTGGGGAGACGGCGGCGCCCTGGTGACCAACGACGCTGATCTCGACGCCCGGGTGCGGCTGCTGCGCTCCCACGGCGAGGGCGTCCGCCACCACCACGAGCTGGCGACGGGGACCCACCGCCTCGACACCCTCCAGGCGGCGATCCTCGAGGTCAAGCTGCGCCACCTGCCGGAGTGGAACCAGCGTCGCCGCGACGCCGCCGACGCCCTCCGCGCCGGCCTTGCCGGCAGCAGCGTCATCTCCCCCGCGCCGGCCGCGGCCGACAGCGACCACGTCTACCACCTCTTCGTCGTCCGCTGCGCGCACCGCGACGCCCTGCGCGACCACCTCGACAGCTGCGGGATCGCCAGCGCGATCCACTACCCGACGCCGATCCACCTGCAGCCGGCCTATGCCGAGCTCGGGCTGGGACGGGGCGACCTTCCGGTGGCGGAGCGGCTGGCATCTGAGAACTGCTCGCTGCCGATCTTCCCGGCAATCGAGGACTGGCAGATCGCGGAGATCGTGGCGGCGGTCGAGGGCTTTGAAATCCCGGCAGATAACTGAGGTCCCAGCCGCCGCGGAGCGCCGCGGCGCTCTGCGGATCTGCATGGTCCACTACTCGGATTTCGCGGTCGATTCCCGGATCCAGCGCCAGGCCAGGGCCCTCGCCGAGCGCGGGGACCGGGTCGACTGCGTCTGCCTCAACGACAGCGAGGAGGTCCCGGTCGGCTCCGGCCGCATCGTCCTCCACCGCGCCTCGACCGAGAAGACGCGGGGAGGCGCCCGCGCCTACCTCAGCGGCAACGCCCGCTTCCTCGCCGGCGCCGCCCGCAAGGTCAGCCAGCTCGACCGGGAAGAGCCCTTCGACATCGTCGAGATCCACAACATGCCCGACGCCCTCGTCTTCGCCGCCTGGCGGCCGAAGCTGCGGGGGACGCCGCTGATCCTCAACTTCCACGACACCTTCCCGGAGCTATTCGCGACCCTGTTCGACCGCTCGGCCGGGCATCCCCTGGTGCGGCTGGTCCGGGCCGAGGAGAGGGCGAGCGCCGCCCTCGCCGACGGCCTGATCTTCGTCACCCCCGAGGCCCGCGACCTGCTCGCGGAGCGGAAGGTGACGGCGCGGCACACCCAGGTCGTGATGAACACCCCCGACGAGCGGGTCTTCGGCGAGCGCCGCGATCCCACGCCGCCGCCGGCCGCGGGGCCGCTGCGAGTCGTCTACCACGGCGGCCTGGCGGAACGGTTCGGCGTCGAGACCCTGGTGCGGGCGATCGCGATGCTGCGCCGAGGCGGCGCCGAGGTGCGCCTCGACGTCTTCGGGGCAGACGCCGAAGCCGCGGCCCGGCTCGCAGCGGTGGCTGCCGAGCACGCTCCCGAGGGGGTCCACGTCGCCCCGCGCCCGACCCCCGTCGAGCAGATCCCCGCCCGCCTCGAAGAAGCCGACATCGGGGTCGTCCCCACCCTCCGCGACGACTTCACCGAGATGCTGCTGCCGGTCAAGCTGCTCGAGTACGTCCACATGGGCCTGCCTGTCGTCGCCTCGCGGCTGCCGGTGATCGAGCGCTACTTCGGCGACGACGTCCTCCTCGCCGAGCCGGGGGACGCGGCCTCCTTCGCCGCCGCGATCGAAGGCGTCCGCCAGGCGCCCGAGGCCGCGCTGGAGCGGGCCCGCGGCGCCTCCGAGCGCCTCGCCCGGATCGAGTGGCGCCGCCAGCGGCAGGACTACCTCGAGCTGGTCGACGGCCTGGTCGCGCACTCGCGCAGCAGCTGATGGCGCGCCTCCTCCTGATCACGCCGGCTCGCAACGAGGCGGCCCACCTGGAGCGGACGATCCGCGCGGTCGCCGCGCAGACCCGCCCACCCGACCTCTGGTTGATCGTCGACGACGGCTCCGACGACGGCACCCCGGAGCTTCTCGACCGCATGGCCGCGGAGCTCCCCTTCCTCGAGCCGCGCCGGGCGCCGGCCCGCAGCGCGGCGGCAGAAGAGGACGGCCTGGCTCTCGCCGCGGAGGCGATCGCCTTCAACGCGGCGCTGGAGAGCGTCGACCTCGCCGGGTTCACCCACATCGGCAAGCTCGACGCCGACGTCGAGCTCCCGCCCGAGTACTTCGAGCGGCTCCTCTCCCGCTTCCACACCGAGCCCCAGCTCGGGGTCGCCGGGGGCGTCCTCCTGGAGCGGGACCGCAGGGGCTGGGAGCCGACCAAGATCCCCGCCCACCACGTCCGCGGCGCCCTCAAGCTCTACAGCCGCGAGTGCTTCGAAGCGATCGGGGGGATCGAGGAGCGCCTGGGCTGGGACACGATCGACGAGACCTACGCCCGGATGCGCGGCTTCAAGACCCGCTCGCTGCCCGGACTGGCCGCCCGCCACCATCGCCCGGTGGCGACCCGGGGCGGCACCCTGCGCGGCCGTGCCCGTCACGGCCAATGCGCCTACATCCTCCGCTACGACGCCTGGTGGGTGATCCTGCGCTCGTTCAAGGTCGCGCTGCAGCGGCCCTACCTGTTCTCCGGAATCGCCTTCCTCTACGGCTATCTCCAGGCCCTCTTCAACTCTCAACCTAAGGTTGAGGATGAACGCTACCGGGAGTTCGTCCGCGAGGAGCTGCGCACCCGCGTTTTCGGGGCATCGTCCTTTTTTCGTCCTTCGGGCGCGGACTAAATGACCTTCAATGTCCGTTGACAGGTTGGACTGCCCGTCCAAGGCGCAGATCCACCCTCACCAGCCACCCTTGATGACCACCTCCCTGCCCAAGAGCCTGCCGATCGCGGCCCTCGCCGTGCTCGCCGCACTGCTGCTGCTTCCGCACGCCGCCAGGGCCGACGTCAGCTGCCCCAGCGACATACCCGTCGTCCAGGAGAACAACTGCTCCGGCCCGGGGTCGGATGGCTGGCGGCTGATCGAATACAGCCCCAACGTCGCCGGCTTCGCGACCAAGACCAGCGTCAACCGGGGCGAAAGCGTCACCCTCAAACTCGGCCGCGTCAACACCTCGGCGGCGGCCAGCGTCAAAGTCGACGTCTACCGGATGGGGTACTACGGCAACAACGGCGGCCGCCTGATCACCGCCGCCTCGAGCGCCAGCGTCCCGGTCAACAACCTCTTCTCCGCCTGCGCCGCCACCAACGCGACGACCGGCCTCAAGAGCTGCTCGGGCTGGGCCAGCAGCTACACGATCCCGGGAGCGGCGCTGCCGGCCTCGGGCGTCTACACGGTCAAGCTGACGACCCCGGGCGGGCTCGAAAACACGATCACCTTCGTCGTCCGCGACGACTCGCGCGTCCCCAACGCCGACATCCTCTTCGCCCTGCCGACGGCGACCTACGAGGCCTACAACAACTGGGGCGGCGCCTCCGGCGGCAAGTCGCTCTACTTCGACACCGGCGGCGGCGAAAAAACGATCTCCGGCACCCAGCGCGCGGTCAAGGTCTCCTTCGACCGGCCGATCGACGACCCGCGCCAGGGCAACCGCTTCATCGGCCCCGACTTCTACCTGATCCAGTGGCTCGAGAAGCAGGGCTACGACGTCGCCTACACCGAGGACGTCGCCATCTCCCAGAACCCGGCGCAGCTGAAAAAAGCGAAGGTCGACATGATCTCCGGGCACAGCGAGTACTGGTCGCTCGAGCAGATGAACGGCTACCTCGCCGCCCGCGACGCAGGCGTCGACATCGCCTCGTTCAGCGGCAACACCGCTTACTGGAAGGTGCGCTACGAGGACGGCGGCCGCACCCTCGTCTGTTACAAGACGGTCGAGGGCTCCGGCTCCTCCGGCAGCGGCGAAGACGGCGCCAACGACTGGGGCCCGGACGGGAAACTCGGCACCGCCGACGACGCCCTCGGCCTCGACCAGAAAGCCGGCACGGCCGACGACCACCCCGAGAACTCGACCACCACCTGGCGGGACAACGGCGCGCCCCCCGGAGACCCGAATGCCCCTCCGGGCGGCCGCGTCGGGCCCAACATGCCCGAGAACCAGCTGCTCGGGAACATGTACTACGGGGCCGAGCTGCAGGCGGGGGCCTTCCCGATGCAGATCCCGGCGGCCAGCGGCGGCAACTACTCCGGCGACCGGATCTGGCGCAACACCGGGATCTCGACCGGGGCGACGACGACGATCGGCACCAACCTGATCGGCTGGGAGTGGGACGCGATCCCGACCCAGGCGCAGTACCTGGCAAAACAGCCGGCCGGAGTGAAGCCGTTGACGAGCTCGACGATCCCGCTCGGCCAGAACGTCGACTGGCTCCAGGACGAGGGCCGGATCTACGCGAAAACCCAGCCGCCGGGTCAGTGCGCCTGCGGCCAGGCGGTCAAGTACACCGCCCCCAGCGGCGCCCTCGTCTTCGCCTCCGGGACGAACGACTGGGCCAACGCGCTCGCCCCCAACCCCGACAGCCGGATCATCCAGGCGACCTACAACATCCTCTCCGACATGGCCGTGCAGCCGTGGACGCCGGTCGAACTGACGCTCGACCCGCCCTCGGGCCCGCAGCCCCCGGTCGCCTCCTTCGCGGTCGCGCCCAACCCGGCGCAGACCAACCAGCTCGTCACCTTCGACGGCAGCACCTCGGTCGACGCCGACGGCGGCATCGCCAAATACGAATGGGACCTCGACGGCGACGGGTCCTACGAGACCGACAGCGGCGCCAAAGCGACCACGACCAGGGCCTACGCGAGCACCGGCGTCTACACCGTGCGGCTGCGCGTGACCGACGAACAGGGCGTCCGCAGCACCACCAACCGCGCCCTCTCGATCGACAACAGCGGCACCGGCAGCTACCCCTCCCGGGTGCTCGGCACCACCGGGCTGCTCAGCTACTGGCGCCTCGGGGACGCCGGCGGCTCCAGCACCCTGATCGACTCCTTCGGCACCAGCAACGCGACCGTCAACGGCTCCCCCACGCTCGGCACCACCGGCGCCATCTCCGGCGACAGCGACACCGCCGCGAGCTTCGACGGCCTCGACGACGCCGCCACCGCGAACCTCTCGCTCTCGGGGACGAGCAAAGTCACGGTCGAGTTCTGGATGAAGTGGAACGGGTTCGCCAACGACGACGACCTGGCGATGGAGTACACGCCCAACTTCAACTCCTTCGCCGGCGGCTTCCTGATCGACCCCAACGCGCCCCAGGAGGAAGGCAAGTTCGGCGTCGCGATCGGCAGCGG
Source organism: Solirubrobacterales bacterium (assembly GCA_045805765.1). Taxonomy (GTDB): domain Bacteria; phylum Actinomycetota; class Thermoleophilia; order Solirubrobacterales; family 70-9; genus VAYN01. Next base: position 14,438 of record JBJMKN010000046.1, on the reverse strand, counting down.
CTCGACCCGCAACAACGTCTTCTTCGCCCGGCCGAGCGCCGGGACCTGGCATCACTACGCCTTCGTGATGGACAGCAGCGCCGCCGCGGCCGAACAGATCAAGCCCTACGTCGACGGCAAAGCGGCCTCCTTCACCAAGACCGCCTCCGGGACCGGGGCCGGAAACTTCGCCAACTCCTCCCTCTACTTCATGTCCCGCGCCGCCAGTGGGCTCTTCGGGGCCGGCTCGCTCGATGAGCTCGCCGTCTACAACCGCGCCCTCGACGCCGCCACGATCGCCGCCCACTACGCCGGCAACCCGCAGACGCCGACGGCCTCCTTCAACACCTCCCCCAACCCCGCCAACGTCGGCGAGACGGTCAGCTTCAACGCTTCCTCCTCGTCCTCGCCCAACGGCGCGATCGCCAAATACGAGTGGGACCTCGACGGCAACGGCAGCTACGAGACGAACACCGGCGCCAACCCCGCCGCCAGCAGCAGCTACGCGACCGCCGGCCCGGTCACGGTCGGCCTTCGCGTCACCGACGCCGCCGGCAAAACCGCGACCGCCGCCGAGACCCTCAGCATCGACGGCAGCGGCGCGGGCTCCTACACGGCGCGGGTGCTGGCGACCGCCGGCCTGATCAACTACTGGCGCCTGGACGAGGCCAGCGGGACCACGCTCGCCGACAGCAAAGGCACCGCCCCCGCCACGCTCACCGGCGGGCCGACGCTCGAGGCCCCCGGCGCGATCGCCGGCGACAGCGACACCGCGGTCAGCTTCAACGGCACCAGCAGCGCCGCCCAGGCCGCCCTCAACCTTTCGACGACCAACAAGCTGACGCTCGAGTTCTGGATGAAGTGGGACGGCTTCGCCAACGACGACGACCTCGCCTTCGAGCTGACGCCGAACTTCAACTCCAATCCCGGCGGCTTCCTGGTCGACCCCAACGCGCCCGAGGAAGGCGGCAAATTCGGCGTCGGGATCGGCAGCGGCGAAAGCCGCAACACCGCCTACTTCACCCGCCCCAGCGCCGGCGCCTGGCACCATTACGCGCTGGTCATGGACGCGACCGCGCCCGCGGCCGAACAGGTCCTGCCCTACGTCGACGGCCAGCCCGTCCCCTACGTCAAGACCAAAAGCGGGACCGGCGCCGGCAACTTCGCCAACTCGAGCCTCTACTTCATGTCGCGGGCGGCGAGCGCCCTCTTCGGCGCCGGCGACCTCGACGAGGTGGCGCTCTACAACCGGGCGCTGCCGGCCGCGACGATCGCCCAGCACTTCGGCGGCAACAGCCAGGCGCCCGTCGCCTCCTTCACCGCCTCGCCGAACCCGGCCCAGGCGGGCCAGATGGTCAGCTTCGACGGCTCCGCCTCAAGCGACCCGGACGGCACGATCGCCAAATACGAGTGGGACCTCGACGGCAACGGGAGCTACGAGACCCAAACCGGAACGACGCCGGCTGCCAGCACGACCCTCAACTCGCCGGGCAGCTACGAAATCAAGCTGCGGGTTACCGACAACGCCGGCAACAGCAGCCAGGCCACCCGCACGGTGACCGTCGAACAGTCGGGTGCCGGCGCCTACTCGAGCCGCGTCCTCGCCACCGCCGGGCTGATCGACTACTGGCGCATGAGCGACGCCGCTGGGACGACGCTGGCCGACGTCAAGGGCGGCGCCAACGCGACGGTGGTCGGCGGGCCCGAATTCGGGATCCCCAGTGCCCTGCCGGGCGGCTCGGACACCGCGGTCAGCTTCAACGGCACCAGCAGCGCCGCCCAGGCCGCCCTCAACCTTTCGACGACCAACAAGCTGACGCTCGAGTTCTGGCTGAAGTGGGACGGCTTCGCCAACGACGACGACCTCGCCTTCGAGCTGACGCCGAACTTCAATGCCAACCCGGGCGGCTTCCTGGTCGACCCCAACGCGCCCGAGGAAGAAGGCAAGTTCGGAGTCGGGATCGGCAGCGGCGAGACTCGCAATACCGCTTACTTCACCCGCCCCAGCGCCGGCGCCTGGCACCACTACGCGCTGGTCATGGACGCGAGCGCGCCAGCCAGCGAACAGGTCCTGCCCTACGTCGACGGCCTGCCGGTCGCCTACACCAAGACCAAAAGCGGGACCGGCGCCGGCAACTTCGCCAACTCGAGCCTCTACTTCATGTCGCGGGCGGCGAGCGCCCTCTTCGGCGCCGGCGACCTCGACGAGGTGGCGCTCTACAACCGGGCGCTGCCGGCGACGACGATCGAAGACCACTACTTCGGCTCCGTCGGCGGCGGCGAACCGCCGCTCGCCTCCTTCACGGCGACGCCGAACCCGGCCCAGACCGGGGAAGCGGTCAACTTCGACGGCTCCGCCTCGAGCGACCCCGACGGGACGATCGCGAAATACGCGTGGGACCTCGACGGCAACGGGACCTACGAGACCGAAACCGGCGCCGAACCCGTCGCGACCAAGGCATACGCCACCGCCGGCAGCTACGACGTCCGCCTGCGGGTGACCGATTCCAGCGGCAACAGGTCCAGCACACTGCGCACGGTGACGGTGACCAACCGCGCCCCCACCTCTTCCTTCAGCGCCACCCCCAGCTCAGTGAACAAGGGGCAACTGGTCACCTTCAACGGATCCGGCTCCGCCGATGCCGACGGCACGGTCGTGAAATACGAGTGGGACCTCGACGGCAACGGGACCTATGAGACGAACACCGGCACGACGCCGACGGCGAGCCGCTCCTACAGCGCCGCGGGCACGGTGGAAACGAGGCTGCGGGTCACCGACGACAAGGGCGCTACCGCGGTCTCGACTAAACCGGTCACCGTCACCCTCGTCCCGCCGACCGCCTCCTTCACGGCGACGCCGAACCCCGTCGACACCGGGACGAGCGTCGGCTTCAACGGCTCGGGCTCCACCGATGCCGACGGAACGATCGCCAAATACGAGTGGGACCTCGACGGCAACGGGACCTATGAGACGAACACCGGAGTGACGCCGACCACGAGCCGCTCCTACAGCGCCTCCGGGCCGGTGGAAGTAAAACTTCGGGTCACCGACGACGACGGCCAGGCCGCGACCACGAGTCGCACGGTGACGGTCAACAACCGCCCGCCGGCGCCGTCGTTCACCGTCTCCCCCAGCCCCGCCAACACCCGGCAGACCGTGACCCTCAACGGCTCCGCCTCGAGCGACCCCGACGGCACGATCGCCAAATACGAGTGGGACCTCGACGGCAACGGGACCTATGAGACCGCCACCGGCACCACCGCCAGCACCACCAAAGCCTTCACTGCGACCGCAACGCTGACCCTCGGACTGCGAGTCACCGACAGCAAAGGCGCAACCGCGACGACGACCCGCTCGCTGATCGTCAACAGCGCCTACCGCGCAGCCGTCCTCGGCACTTCGGGGATCAGCGACCTCTGGCGGCTCGACGAGGCCTCGGGGACGGCCGCGATCGACGCCAACGGCGCCAACAACACCGGCGCCTACGTCAGCGCCCCGACCTCGGTCGCCCCGCTGATCGGCGGCGAGACCAACAGCTTCGCCCGCTCCTTCAACGGCACCAGCCAGTACGTCGACTTCTCGCCGACGCCGTTCGGAGCGCCGTCGAACTTCTCGGTCGAGGCCTGGGTACGGACGAGCGCCGCCAAAGCCTCCGGCGGCTACCACTTCCTGGTCAGCGACTCGAGCGCCGACTTCGACAACGGGTTCTCGCTGGTGATCGACTCCAGCAACCGTCCCGTCTTCGCGGTCGCACGTCAGGTCATCTCCATCACCCGGGGGCAGGCGGTGAGCCCGACCACGGTTGCGCCCAACACGACGCATCACCTCGTCGGCACCTATGACGGAACCCGCGCCCGCATCTACGTCGACGGGGTCGAACGGGCCAACGTCCTCTTCAACTCCGATCCGACGTGGTCCAGCAGCCGCGACCTGCAGATCGGCCGGCCGATTTCCACTACCAGCCTCGCCCAGCGCTACCTGCAGGGCGTCATCGACGAGCCGGCGCTCTACACCACCGCCCTCTCCGCGTCGACGGTGCTGGCGCACTACAACGCCGGAAAACCGTAAACGCTCCCTAGCGCCCGGCCGCAAGCCCACCGCGGCCCGATCCGTTAGTTCCCCGTGAGCGCGAACGACGCGATCGCCCCCGAGCGCCTGCGCGGCGCCAGCAACCGTGCACTGCCCGCGCGTCTGCTGGCGCTGGCGCGCTCGGCGGACGCCCTCGCCCTCGCCGGCCTCGCGCTGTTCATCCTCGTGCTGACCGCGATCAGCTGGCGCAAGTGGGGGACGCCGGAGATCGACGCCGGCGCCGAGCTGACCACCGCGGCGCAGGCCGTCCACGGCCACCTCCCCTACGAGGACACGCGCTACTTCTACGGGCCCCTCGGCGTCTACACGCTGACCGGCGCCTTCAAGCTCTTCGGCACCAGCCTCGCCACCGCCTACGCGCTGGGCCTGACGGTCACGGTCGCGATCGCCGGCTCCTTCTACGCGCTCGCGCGGCAGCTGCTGCGGCCGCTGGCGGCGAGCCTCTCGACCGCTGTCCTGATCGCGATCGGCTTCTCCGGGACCCAGTTCAACTTCATCCTCCCCCACACCAACTCGGCCACCTTCGGCCTCCTGCTCCTGCTCCTGGCGCTGCTGGCGCTGACCCGCGGCCACCCGCTGCTCGCCGGCACCGCGATCGGGCTGACCGGGCTGACCCGGGTCGAGTTCGCCGCCGCTGCCGGCCTGGTCGGGCTCGCCTGGGTAGCGGGCATCTGGCGCGAGGAGGGGCGGCGGGCGGCGCTGCGCACCCTCGCCTGGATCGCCGGGCCGGCGCTGGCGATCCCCCTGGTCGTGCTGGGGGCCCTGGCGGCAGCCGTCGGCGCAGACCGCCTCTTCTGGCAGAACCTCTGGCCGATCGACTTCCTCCGGGCGGCGGGCTTCAACGCCTACCGCGAGTGGACGCCCTTCGACGCCGCCAGCGTCGCCTCCTCGCTCTCCCGCGGCGCCATCTACCTGGCGCTGCTGGCGGGCTTGACCGCAAGCGCGGTGAAGCTCCACGGCGCCCGCGGCGCCGCGCGGGTGAAGGCGCTCTGGCCCCTGGCCGCGGCCGGCGCCGGGTCGCTCTTCTTCCTCGCCGCCTGGAAGGCGAGCGGGGCCTTCTCGGGGGCCGAGGCCGCGGTGCAGGAAGAGGCAAAGCAGCTGCTGCTGGGGATGAGCTGGCTGCCGCTGCTCTCGCTGCTGGCGGCGGCGCTGGCCGGGCGGGCGCTGGTGCGCCGGCAGGCCGCTCCACTGAGCGGCCGCTGGCCGCTCGACCTGGCGCTCGTCGTCGCCGCCGTCCTGCTCTGCTCCCGCGCCTACGACCAGTTCACGATGACCTCGGCGGCGCCGTATTACGCCGCCCCGGCGGTGCTGCTGCTCGGCCTCCTGCACCAGCGGGTCGGCGACCGCTGGCCCGCCGCGCGCCCGGCCGTGATGACGATGCTGGGGGCCGTCGCCGCCGGCATCGCCCTCTACGCCGCGGCCGCCCTCTATCCCGACAAGGGCACGGTCGTCCACACCGCCGCCGGCTCCTACGTCGGCGACAGCCGCAGCGGCGGCGCCCAGCAGCAGGCGATCGACTTCCTCCAAGCCCACACCTCTCCCGGGGAGCCGGTCCTCGCCCTCCCCGCCGACGCCGGCACCTACTTCCTCGCCGACCGGCCGCAGGCGCTGTACGAGAACATGTTCCTGCCTGGGTTGCTCGACACCAGGGCCGACGAGCGAGCCGCGATCGCCCGGCTGCAGCGTGAGAACGTCCGCTACGCCTTGATCAGCAACCGGGACACCTCGGCCTTCGAGACCGGCCGCTTCGGCAGCGGCTACGACCAGCTGCTGGCCGGCTACCTGCGCTCGGGCCGCCTGGTCGCGACCTTCGGCGACCTCGACGCCGCCCCGGGGGGCGGCAATCCCTCCCAGGGCTTCCGCGTCTACGCGCTGCCGTGACCGACCTGCGAGTCGTAGGTGTCCATCCCGGCGCCGAGCTGAGCGAGCGGCCGCGCCTTTTCGCCGCCCTCTCCAAGGCGTTTCCGGGCGTCGTCTTCGAGGCGAGGGAAGCCGGCGCCTTCGCCGGCCTGGATGCCCTGGTCGAGCTCGGCGGCTCGACCGAGGCGAGCGCCGCGGCAGGCGCCGGCGTCCCCGCCCTCGCCGCGCTCGGGCCCGAGGACCGCGAGGGCGCCGCCGTTTCATTTGAGATCACCCGGGCCGAGGCCGCCGACCGGCGCCTGCGCGGTCGCGCCTTCCCCGACCGCCACCTCCCGCTCGACCAGGAGCCGCTCGGGATCCCGGATGCCGAGACGATCGCCTCCTTCGCCGGCGGGTCCCTCTGGGCCCGGCGCGGAGCGCTCGACGTCGCCGCGCTGGCGCCCGCCGAGCTGGCAGACGGCGAATCGCTGCGCTGCCGTCTCTGCGGCACCCGCTCGCTCGCGCTGCTCCCCCTCGTCGCCCTGCTGCGGTCCCTGCACGCTGACAGCGGCTGGCGGCCGCCGCCGCTGCGGGCGACCTTCCTGCTCGACGACCCGAACCTCCACTGGCCGTCCTACGGCTACCTCTCGCTGCCGGAGACCGCCGAGCACGCCGATCGCCACGGCTACCACCTCGCGCTGGCGATGGTGCCCCTCGACGCTCGCCTCAACCATCGCGGCGCGGTCTCCCTGCTGCGGCGCAGCCGCTCGCTGTCGCTGCTCGTCCATGGCAACGACCACTTCGGCGGTGAGCTCGGCCGCGGGGTCAGCCGCGAGGAGGCGCTGGCGGTCGCCGCGCAGGCGCTGCGCCGCGTCGCAGCCTTCGAGCACCGGACCGGGGTGAAGGTCTCGAGGGTGATGGTGCCCCCGCATGAGGCCTGCTCGGAACCGATGGCGCGGGCCCTGGTGCGGACCGGGTTCGACGCGATCACGATGACCCGGCCCTACCCGTGGGAGGAGACGACCCCCTCCTGGCTCGCCCACGCGCCGTCGGCCGAGTCGCCGGTCGGCTGGTGGCCGGCGGACGCGGCGCCGGGCCTGCCGCCGGTGCTCCTCCGCCACCCCGTCGCGCCGCCCCTCTACTCCCTCGCCGAGGTCGCGCTGCGGGCATACCTCGACCAGCCGCTGATCCTCTACGGGCATCACGACGACCTTCGCGACGGCCTCGACCTGCTGGCCGAGCGGGCGCTCGAAATCGAGAGCCTGGGCGAGGCCCGCTGGGCCTCGACGGCGGAGATCGCCGCCTCGAACTTCAGCTCTCGCGCCGACGGCGAGCAGCTGCGGCTACGCCCCTATTCGCGCCGGCTGTCGGTCGAGGTCCCGGCCGGCATCTCGACCCTCGTCGTCGAGCCGGCGGGCACGGGCTCAGACGAAGAGGTCCTCCTCGGGCACCGCCGGTTCGGGATCGGCGAGCCGATCCCGATCTCCGGACAGGAGCGGGTCGAGCTGGCCCTGAGATCGCTGGATGCGGTCTCCCCGGGCCAGGTGGCGCCACCGCCGCGGGAGATCCGGCGGCTGGTTCGGCGCCTGGCGGGAGAGGCCCACGATCGGATGACCCCGGCCTTCGCCCGTCTCCCGGGCCGCTCCTGATTCAGCCGGCGATCGCCGGCTCCGGCTCGGCGCCCAGCGCCAGCTGCAGGATCGGCTCCTGGCGCCTCTTCCACGAGTTGGCCTCGGCGAACGCCCGGCGGTCGGCTTCGCCGGCTCGTCCCATCGCCAGCGCCTCGCCGATCGCCTCGGCGAGGTCTTCGCGAACGACGACCCGGGAGGAGACGTTGCGAATCGGCTCCAGGTCGAGAGCCGCAACCGGCGCGCCACCGGCCAGGTACTCGTAGAGCTTCAAAGGGCTCATCGCCCTGGTCAGGGCGTTGTCGAGGTGCGGCAGCAGGCAGGCGTCGGCCGCGGTGACGAGGCCGACCACCTCCGATCGCGAGGCGGGCGGCCGCAGGTGGACGTTGCTCAGCTGCCGCAGCTCGGCGAAGTGGCCCGGGTCGAGCAGCGGCCCCACCAGCACGAAGGAGGCATCGGGCCGCGCCTCGGCCGCCATCGCCAGCGCCTCGACGTCGACCCTCGACTCGAGGCTGCCGACGTAGAGCAGCCGCGGGCCCGGCAGGAACCGAAACCAGTGCGGAGCCGGCTGGGCAGTGCTCCATTCCCCCGGGTCGACGCCGTTGGGGACGACGATTCCGGGGCCGCTGGGCTGGATCACGTCGAGGATTGCCGGCGAGACGGCGGCAACGCCGCGGCCCATCTCCCGCACCCGCCGGTAGGCCTCGAGGATCGCGGGCCTGGTGCGGCTCAGATCGGGCAGCTCGGCGAGGTCGTCGTAGGCGTAATAGGTGACCGAGGAGGCCCACTCCAGCGGGGCGAAGCCGGCGACGAGGGGGTGGGTGGTGATCACCGCGGGGGCAACGAGGCCCCGCCGCCGGCAGGCGCGCCGCAGGCCCGCGTCCCAGCGCCGGAAGCCGGCCTCCACGGCCCTGACCGAGGCCGGATCGCCCCGCCGCAGCCGGGTCGGCCCATAGAGCGAGACGCCGTCGCCCGCGGGCGGGGGCGGCGGTTTCCGCACCCGGTCCTTCAACAGCTTGATCGGCAGGCTGCGGGGCGTCTCCGCCACCAGCAGCCGCTCGACGCGGGGATCCGCGATCAGCGTCTCGACCAGGCGGTCTTCGGAGAAGCACATGCCGCGCGCGACCGCCGTCCCCCAGGTGGCGTAGGCGAAGCTGAAGACGACGTCCACGGCCCGCTCAGCGGTCCAGAGGCACGAGGTATGCCTCGCCGCGAATCCTCGGTTGCTCGACCGGCGCCACCGCCGGGTAGTTCGCGGGCCGCACGTCCTTCCAGAGGATCGCGATGAATCCGGCGAAGAAGCAGACCAGGTACGGCAGCTGGGGCAAGGCGAGGATGTCGAGCAGCGCGCCGCCGATCACCATCGCGCTCGTCGCCGCGGCGATCGCGATCGCTGGCCCGGCGCGATCGGGGTCGCCCCAGCGGGAAACGCGGTGGGCGAGGAGGAAGATCGCGGCGAAGATCGAGAGGTAGGCGAGGATCCCGACGACGCCGGTGCCGATGATCGTGGTCAGGTACTGGTTGTCGAGGATCCGGTACTTCTTCTGGTCATAGGTCTCGTAGCCGCGGCCCAGGAGCGGCTGGTTGATCACGTCCGGCTCGACCGCCGAGTAATCGCTCTGGCGGTCGACGGTGCTGCCGAAGCCGAAGAAGTTCTGCGGCAGGAGCTGCGAGGTGACGCCGCCGAGCGCGCCGGGGGTGAAGAGGTGCACGAGGATGACGAAGGCGATCAGCCCCGGCGCCAGCATCCGCAGCATCCGCGGCCGGTAGGCGATCAGCACGGCGACCGCCACCACCGGCGCGACGATGCTGGTTTTTCGCTGGGTCGCCAGCGCGGCGGCGATCATGATCGTCGCCGCCAGGCCCCAGATGACTTTGCGCCGCAGCTCGCGGCTTTCGTAGAGGGAGATCAGCGCGTAGGGAAGGGCGCAGGCCATCATCATCGCCGGCGCCAGCGGGTGGATGGTCGGGCCGATCACCGAGCGCCGGCCGATCGAGTCGAAGCCGTGGAGTTCGGGCGGGATGTTGATCGGGATGACTTCGCCGAGGCCTTCGAAGAAGAAGTTGTATTCCTCGCGGTACTCCCAGATGACCCCGATCGCGGTCAGCACCGCCAGCCCGCACATCAGGTTCATCAGCGGCCGCACCTCCGAGGCGCGCACGCTCGAGGAGACGACGACGAAGAGGGCCAGATAGGACAGCAACAGCGCCAGCTTTCGGACCCCGAGTTCGAGCTCCCCCAGCCGCACCGTCGTTTCAGCGTTGTGGATCAGGCTGAGGATCGCGATCAGGACGAAGCCGAAGAAGGCGTAGTGGATCGCCGTCATCTGCAATCGGTTCGAGCCTCCCATCATCACCAGCGAGAGGACCCAGAGGGCGACGATCGCGAGCAGGAAGGGGCGGTCTAGCTTTGCTTCCAGCGGCAGGCCGATCGGCAGGTCGATGCTGTCGAACGGGACCAGGAACAGCATCACCATGAAGCCGGCGAGGCACCACGGCATCAGCCGGGTGGTGTGCGGCCAGTCGCCGGCCAGGCTCCTAAGGGTTCGGCGGTGGGTCGACGTCAGGTCCAGCAAGCCGCCCAGCCTGTCCCGACGCTCCGGAGTCACGGGCGGGCAGTCGCCGTACCGCCCTTGCGCTTCTCCTCGCGGCGCCTCAGTTGCGCGGACGCGGCTGGCTTGGGCTCCGCTCGACTCGGTTTATTCGACGCCTCCCTGGGCTTGCCGCCGCCGTTCTCGCCCAGCGGCCGGGGCGCGGGGTCTCTTCCCCCGAGCCAATCGCTGGCCTCGGGGCCGACCCGTTCCATGTCTGCGGCCAGGCGCCAGTGGCGCATGAACCCGGAGGCGGCGGCGACGACGAGGCAGCCGAGGCCGAACACGGCGAGGAAGGCGAGGATCATCAGGACGTAGTCGGCTTTGCCCCCGATCAAGCCGCCCTCGGGAGCGCCGAGCTCCCGGACGACGATGTTTTCGACCAGCGGCACCGAGGAGGCGGCCTGCGGATTCGCCGGCGCCGGAGTCGTCGCTTCGGCGCGGCGGGCGTCGACCTTGAGTTCGTCGATGTAGTTCTTGAGGACGTTGTAGGAGCTCTGCGCCAGAGCGAGCGCCTGGCCGGCGTCGGGCCCGGTCGAGTAGACGGTGATGATCGGGACGTCTTCCTGGGCGGCGAAGACGAGGCGGTACTGCTTGCCCTCGTCGACCAGGTCGCGGGCGCGGGACTCGGCCCCCTGCTGGTCGTAGTCCTGGATTCCGGTTCCTTCGCTGAAGGGGCCGGCGGCGGTGATCAAGGCCGGGTCGACGTTGATCTCGTGGGCGATCTTGTTGACCGCGTCGCGGCTGCTGAGGTACTGGGCGTAGACCCGAGCGCGAGTTCCGAGCGCCGCGATCTGGTCGGAGCCGGCGCCCTCGACCAGGGTCGATTCGGCCGAGTCGACGAGAATCTGGCCGGTGGCGGCGCCGACGGCCACCGAGCGCCGTTCGACTCCGTTGGGGCCGATCCTGAAGGCGGTCATGCAGGCGGCCAGGACAGCCAGCGCGAGGAGGACGCCGAGGACCGCCTTCCGCTGCAGAAGTGCCCTGACGAATCCAACTACCTCCATGCCCGCTCCGTTCCTCTTAGGGGTCTGTTCACTCGGTCCACATGTCAAGAACGAAGTTCGGCTAGGAAAACTTGCTCGCGCGGCGGGGCATTCGCCCACAAGAGAACGGCGTCGAGAAGCGTTTGTTCTGCGATGACCGCGAACGGCGAGACGGCCCAGCCCGAGCTGGACGGGGACCAGCTGCGCGACGCGGCGGTCTCGGGCGTCCGCTGGTTCGCGATCGCCAGGGTCGCGACCGAGGCCCTGCAGCTGGTCAGCGCGGTGGCCCTGGCCCGCCTCGTCAGCCCGGCCGAGTTCGGCAACGCCTCGGTGGCCCTGATCCTGATCCCGCTGGCGGTGATCCTCACCTACGAGGGCTTCGGCAGCGCCTTGGTCCAGCGCAAACTGATCGAGACCGGCCACTTCGAGGCGGCGACGCTGACCAGCCTCGCCACCGGCCTCGGCCTCAGCCTCCTCGTCTACTTCCTGGCGCCGGTTGTCGCGGCGCCGATCTTCAGCGACGAGATCGCCCACCTGATCCAGGTCGCGGCGCCGGCCTTCGCGCTCGCCGGCCTCGGCGCCGTCTCCCGCGCCCGGCTTTCCCGCAACCTCGACTTCCGGCCGATCAGCATCATCGAAACCGGCGCCCTCGCGGTCGGCGCCGGCGTCGCGATCGGCCTCGCCGCGCTCGGCCTCGGTGGCGAAGCGGTCGTGATCGGAGCGGTGGCCGGAATCGGCTTCACCTCGCTGGCGATGGCCGCAGTCTCACCGCCGGGCCGCCCGCGCTGGCGCCGCAAGGAGCTGGTCGAAGTCAGCCGCTTCGGCGCCCCCGCCTCGGCCGCCGGGCTTCTCTACGTCGCGATCAGCAACGTCGACTACGCCGTCCTCGCCGCCCGCCTCAACCCGGCGCAGGTCGGCATCTACTGGCGGGCCTTCCAGATCGGCGTCCTCTACCAGGACAAGATCAGCGGGATCATGATGCGCCTCGCCTTCCCGATCTACTCCCGGACCAACAACCTGGACGAGATGAAGAAGCTGCACGAGCGCGCGACCCGCATCCACGGGGCAGTGGTGGTGCCGCTGCTGGCGATCCTGATCGTCACCGCGCCGGAGCTGATCCCGATGGTCTTCGGGGATGCCTGGCGGGCGGCGATCGAGCCGACCCAGGTGCTCGCGGTGGCGGGGATGGTCGCCGCGATCCTCACCGGCTACTCGCAGGTGATGCTCGCCGCCGGCCGGCCCCGCGCCCTGCTGACCTTCAACTGCGTGGTGCTGGTCGCCTACGGCCTCGCCGTCTTCCTCACCGCCAGGCAGGGCCTCGTCACGGTCTCGCTCGCGGTCGTCGGCGTCCACGTCGCGATGCTGGCCGCCGTCTACCTGGTCCTCTTCCGCCGCGTCCTCGGGATGCCGGTCGGCCGCCTCTTCACCGACCTGGCGCCGGCGGCGGCCACCGCCGCCCTGGTCCTTGCCGCCGGCCTGCCCGTGGCCGACCTTCTGCGCGGCGCCGGCGCCGCCCCTGTCTTCATCGTCCTCGCCGCCGGCCTCGCCGGCTGCCTAGTGCAGGCGCTCGCCCTCCGCGCCTTCTTCCCGGAGGTGTGGAGAGACGTCTCCCGCCTGCTCCGCCGCCTGCTGCCCGACCGGCTGGCGAAAAGTTCCGCCACCCCGCAACCGTTAACCCCGTGATGACCGAAAAAGCGACCCACAGCAAGCACGCCCGAGCGGGGATGCTGATGGCGGTCGCGACCTTCGCCATGGCCACCACCGCGGCGATCCAGGCGGCCCTCTACCTCCACTCCAACGGGACCGACGCCCTGACCGACGGCTTCTTCGTCGCCTTCTCCCTCTACACGGTCTTCGGCGTCTTCAGCCAGAGCATCCGCGTCACCTCGGCGCCGCTGCTGGTCCACCCCACCCGTGGGCTGCCGCTGCGGGAGTTCGCGGCGACGCTCGTCTTCATCGCCGTCGTCGTCGCGGTGCTGACGGTCCCCCTCGCCCACCCGCTCTCGATCGCGCTCGCCCCCGGGCTGAGCGACGCCGGCCGCAGCGTCACCGAGGAGGCGCTGCCGATCCTCGGCGGGGCGATGATCCTGCAGCTCTGGGCTGCCGGGGGAGCGACGGTGCTCGCGGTGCGCGACCGCTTCGACGCGGTCGCGGGCGCCTACATCGCCGGCGCCGGCGCCGGCCTCGTCACCTTCCTGGTCAGCTCCGGCGCCGCCGGTGAGCTCTCCCTGGGCTACTCGATGCTGGCGATGGCGGTCGTCACCTGCGCGCTGATGTTGATCTCCGTGCGCCGCAGCCAGCCGACTGAGCCGGCCGCGCCGCCGCGACCGCTCGGCCTGCGCCTCCTGATCGCCGACGCCGGCCTGATCCTCGGCCGCACCAGCATCTACCTCGCCTTCAACGCCCTCTACCTGGTCACCCTGGCGCTGACCACCTCCTACGCGCCCGGCGACGCGACCGTCCTCTCCTACGCGTACCTGTTCTCCAGCTACCTCGTCGCCGGCACCGCCTTCGCGCTGGGGATGTCGCGGATCGCCGACATGAGCCGCGAGGCCCGCGCCGACGAGCTGAAGACGGTCGGCGGCACCGTTCCCCAGGGCTTCCGCTACTCGATCCTGATCTGCGCCCCCGCCCTCGCCGCCTTCGTCGCCGCCGGGGCGCCGATCATCGGCGTCCTCTTCTCCGCCAGCTTCGACTCGGGTGACGTTCGGATCCTGCAGGAGTTCGGGGCGCTGCTGGCGATCTGGACGGTCGCCGCGCTGCTCGTCAACCTGCTGCTGCCGGCGATGTTCGCGCTCGGGCGAGCGCGCTTCACCAACCTCCTCACCCCGGCGCTGCTCGCCGTCCACGTCGGCGCCTCGCTGCTCGGCGGGGCGCTCTTCGGAGCGGTCGGGGTCGTCGGCGCCGCCTTCGTCGCGCCCTCGCTCTTCGCCGCGACGATGTTGCGGGTCGGAGCGCCCACGATCGCCGGCCACCTCGCTCGCGAGACCAGCCGCGACGCCCTCCGCTTCCTCCTTCTCGCCGGTGGCTGCTACGGCCTCGGCGCCGCGCTCGGCGCCGCGCTGGACAGCACCCTGATCGGCGCGATGACCGCGGGGACGGTCGGCTCCGTCCTCTACTTGGCGCTGCTGCCGCTGGTCGCCCCGAGCCAGGTCGAGGTCGTCCTGCGAGCGCTCCCCCTCGGGGCCCTCAGGGCCCGTAGTGCTGCTCGGACGGCACCCAGCTGACGCCGCGGCCGTTGGCCTGGCGGTAGTCGCCGGCGGCGGGGTTTAAGAAGGCGGGCGCGCAGTCCTTGGCCGTCCCTGACGGCACCGGCCAGCTGTTG
>JBJMKN010000045.1:0-7711 GCA_045805765.1 Solirubrobacterales bacterium | reverse complement strand
CAGAAGTTGCCCTCGCCATCGATGAAGAAGCAGCGGTCGGCATCCCCGTCCCAGGCGATCGCCAGGTCGAAGCCCCCCTTCGTGACCCGCTCGACGAGCATGCGGCGGTTCTCCTCCAGGAACGGGTTCGGCCCCGCCTCGGGGAAGTCGCCGTTGGGTTCCCAGCGGCTGGTGGTCACCTCGAGGTTGAGTTTTTCGAGCAGCGGCCCGACCATCGGGCCGGCCATGCCGTCGCTTCCGTCGGCCAGGATGCGGAGCGGGCCGATCGTGTCCGGATCGACGATGGAGAGCATGTGTTCGTGGAAGTCGGGATAGATGTCGATCTCCTCGGCCGATCCACCGCCAGGCGGATCCGGCAGCCCGGCCTCGATCTCGGCACGGACGTCCTGGATCCCTGCGTCCCCGGACAGGGCCAGCGCGCCCTCCCTCATCAGCTTCACCCCCGTGTAGCGCTTCGGGTTGTGCGAGGCGGTCACCATGGCACCGCCGTCGAGCTCGCGAGAGCCGACCAGGTAGTAGCTCATCTCGGTGGCGATCTGCCCGGCGTCCAGGACCGTGACTCCCTCCTCGACCAGGCCGGCTCGCACCGCCGCGGCCATCTCCGGCGCGCTCAGGCGCATGTCGCGGCCCAGGCCAACCCGAAGGTCGGCCGGGTCCTTCCCTCGAAGCCTGGCCAGCACCCGTGCGAAGCTGCGTCCGATCAGATGCGCGGTCTCGGCGTCCAGCTCCTCCCCGTAGATGCCCCGGATGTCGTAGGCCTTGAAGATCGAGGCCGGTGGCGCGGTGATCGCCATGGTCAGGCGAACGCCCCGCGCAGCGTCTCGTAGCTGTCCTCGAGCGTCTGGTTCATCACCCGCGTGTCGCCCAGCACCGGCATGAAGTTCGTGTCCCCGCCCCAGCGCGGGACGACGTGCATGTGGATGTGGTGCTCGACCCCGGCGCCGGCGACGCGGCCCTGGTTGAAGCCGACGTTGTAGCCGTGCGGCTGGTAGACCTGCTCGAGCCGGTCCATCGCCCGTTGCGCCAACGCCATCATCTCCGCCAGGGTCTCGCCGGGGATCTCCTGCAGCCGCCCGACGTGGTCGTAGGGGGCCACCATCAGGTGCCCGTTCGTGTACGGGAAGAGGTTGAGGATGAGGAAGCAGCGCTCGCCCCGGTGGACGATCAGGCTCGCCTCGTCATCGTCCGCCGCCGGCTTGGCGCAGAAGATGCACTCCTCCTCGATGTCCTTGGACGCGTCCTTCACGTAAGCGAGGCGCCACGGCGCCCAGATGCGGAAATTTGCCACGGGCGCTCCATCCTATGGAAGCGGGCGCGTGCTCAGAGCCACTTGCGGCGGCGGAAGTAGGCGACCATGCCGACGAGGACCACGGCCATGATCCCGAGCACGGTGAAGAAGCCGGCCTCGTGCCCTTCGCTCGGGACCCAGGTGTTCATCCCCATCACGCTGGCGATCAGGGTCAGCGGCAGGATCACGACGCTGATCGCGGTCAGCACCCGGAGGATGTCGTTGAGGCGGTGGGAGATCACCGACTCGTTGGTCTCCTCCAGCGCCTCGGCGACCTCCTTGTAGTTTTCGAGCATGTCCCAGATCCGCTCGTGGGCGTCGACGATGTCGTCGAAGTAGATCTCGAGGTCGAGGTCAGAGGCGAGGTAGCGCTGCTTTACCCGCTCCAGTTCGCGCAGGACCGGCCGCTGGGGCCGGATCACTTTGCGGAAGTTGATGATCTCCTGCTTGACGTTGGAGATGTCGCGGACGACTTCCTCGGCCCGCTCTTCGAAGATCTGGTCCTCGAGCGCGTCGAGCTTGTTGCCGATCTTGCGCAGCATCGGGAAGCAGTAGTCGAAGCTGTCGTCGACGAGCCGGTAGAGCAGGTAGCCGGAGCCGCGGGAGAAGAGCTGTTCGCGCAGCTCCTCCTTGGCGCGGCAGCGCTCGAACAGGTACTCGACCGGCTGCAGCGGCAAGTTCGGGATCGTGACCACGTAGTCGGGCCCGACGAAGACGTCGAGCTCGCCGGTGCCGAGCCGGCCCGCCTGCGGGTCGAAGACCGGCAGGTGCAGGACGATGAAGAGGTAGTCGTCGTAGACGTCGATCTTCGGCCGCTGGTTGCGGGAGAGGACGTCCTCGAGGTCAAGGGCGTGGAACTCGAAGTGCTCCTCCAGCCACGTCCGCTCCAGCGATCCCGGCCACTCGATGTTGACCCAGCGCAGGCCGTTGGAGTCGATCTGCTCGACGTTCGGCTGCTGGGGCTCAGGCGCGGCCGGCTGAGAGACGAGCTCGCCGCGCCGGCCACGGGGCCGCCGCAGCCTCGGTTTCGGAAGGTTCGGCATCGGCCGGGCCTCGCGTGATCTCGTGCAGCGGCGTCATCGTGTCGCCTAGGTTAGCCACCCGGCAGGCGATGGAAGGACGGGAAGTTGCCTGGTAAGGTTCTTCCCACATAAGCGCCACATCTAGAGGGGTGGAGGGACTGGCCCATTGAAGCCCCGGCAACCATCGCGACCGCAAGGTCGAGACAGGTGCCAAATCCAGCAGGTCTCCTGAAGATCGGGACCTGAAAGATGTGGGGGATGTCCGATCCGGACCTCGCCCCACAAATGGCGAGGTTTTTTCGTAAGTAGAAACGAGGATCGGATGTCAGTAGAGAGCCTGAAGTGCAAGGAGTGCGGGACCAGCTACGAGCTGGACGCGAGCTACGTGTGCGAAAACTGCTTCGGACCGCTGGAGGTCGCCTACGACTTCAGCGGCCTCGACGCGGCCGAGACGAAGCGGCGGATCCAGGCCGGGTCGCAGGGGATCTGGCGCTACCGCGACTTCCTCCCCTTCGAGGGGCGGGCGAGCGATCCGCTGGAGCCCGGCTTCACGCCGTTGCTGAAGGCCGACCGCCTGGCCGAGCGGCTCGGGGTCGGCGCCGAGATCTGGATCAAGAACGACGCCGCCAACCCGACCCATTCCTTCAAGGACCGGGTCGTCGCCGTCGCCGTCGCAAAAGCGAAGGAGCTCGGCTTCGAGACCGTCGCCTGCGCCTCGACCGGCAACCTCGCCAACGCCGTCGCCGCCCACGCCGCCGCGGCCGGGCTCGACTCCTACGTCTTCGTCCCCGCCAACCTCGAGGAGCAGAAGCTGCTCGCGACCGGCGTCTACGGGACCAACCTGGTCGGCGTCCGCGGTAACTACGACGACGTCAACCGCCTCTGCACCCAGCTCGCCGAGACCCATCCGTGGGCCTTCGTCAACGTCAACCTGCGGCCCTACTACGCCGAGGGCTCGAAGACGCTCGCCTACGAGACCGTCGAGCAGCTCGGCTGGAAGCTGCCGGACCGGGTGGTCAGCCCGATCGCCTCCGGCTCGCTCTTCACCAAGCTGGGGCGAGGCTTCCAGGAGTGGCTGGACATCGGCCTCGTCGAGGGATCGCAGCCGGTCTTCAACGGCGCCCAGGCCGAGGGTTGCAGCCCGGTGGCCACCGCGTTCGCCGAAGGCTGGGAAGTCTGCAAGCCGCAGCGGCCGGAGACGATCGCGAAAAGCCTCGCGATCGGCGATCCCGCCGACGGCCCCTACGCAGTCGAGCAGGCGCGCCGCACCGGCGGCGGCGTCGACTCGGTCACCGACCAGGAGATCCGCGAAGGGATCAAGCTGCTGGCGGAGACGACCGGGATCTTCACCGAGACCGCCGGCGGGGTCACCGTCGGCGTCCTCCGCAAGCTGGCCGAACGCGGCGAGCTCGCCGACGGCGAGCGGGTCGTCGTCTACATCACCGGCGAGGGGCTGAAGACGCTGGACGCGACCCGCGATACGTTTCAGATGCACGAGATCGACCCCGCCCTCGAGAGCTTCGAGGCCGAGTTCCCGCAGGAGGTAGCCGTCTAGATGTCAGTCACCGTGAAGATCCCGACCCAGCTGCGCGCCGCGACCGGCGGCGAGGCGGCGCTCGAGGTGGAGGGCAACACCGTCGGCGAGGTGCTCGACGCCGTCTTCGACGCCCACAACGGCCTCAAGGACCGGATCACCCAGGACGGCGACCTGCGCCGCTTCGTCAATGTCTACGTCAGCGGCGAGGACATCCGCTTCCAGCAGGGCCTGGAGACGAGCATCAACGACGGCGACGAGGTCACGATTCTCCCGGCAGTGGCCGGGGGCTGAGCGCCTCCGGGATCGTCCTCGCCATAGCGAGGAAAACTTCGGTCTGATGAAGCCACCAGTAGTCATTCTCTGTGGCGGCCGCGGGACGCGGCTGCGCGAGCGGACCGAGTCGGTGCCGAAGGCGCTGGTCGAGATCGGCGGCCGGCCGATCCTCTGGCACGTAGTGCAGATCTACGCCGCCCAGGGGTTCGACCGCTTCCTGCTCGCGACCGGATATATGGGCGAGGCGGTCGAGGAGTTCGCCGCGGGTGAGCGCTGGCCGGATGGGGTTCGGGTGGAGTGCATCGACACCGGCCTCGACACGCCGACCGGCGGCCGGGTCGCGGCCCTCGCAGAACAAGTCGCGGGCGGAACCTTCTGCGTCACCTACGCCGACGGGGTCGCCGACGTCGACCTCGGGGCGCTCTTGGAGTTCCACGCCAGCCACGGCGCCAGCGCCACCGTCACCGTCGTTCGGCCGAACCTGCAGTGGGGGGTGGCGGAGCTCGACGGCGACGAGGTCGCCGGCTTCGTCGAGAAGCCCCGCAGCGAGCACTGGATCAACGGCGGCTTTCTCTGCTTCGAGCCAGGGGTGCTGGACTACCTCGGCCCGGAGAGCGTGCTCGAGCGCGAGCCGCTGGAGCGGCTTGCGGCCGAGGGGCAGTTGCGCGCCTACCGCCACGAGGGCTTCTGGGACTGCATGGACACCTACAAGGACGCGGTCGTCCTCAACGACCTCTGGAGCGCCGGCCGGGCGCCCTGGCGGATCTGGGACGCGGCCCAGGTGGAAAGCCCGTGAAGCGCTCGCTCGTCACCGGCGGCCACGGCTTCGTCGCCTCGAACCTGGCGCGGGCGCTGCTCGAACGCGGCGACGCCGTCAGCGTCCTCGACCTGGCGCCGCCGCCGCGCTCGGGACTGGCGCTGCAGGGGATCGCCTCCGAGGTCGAGCTGCTGGAGATCGACCTGCGCGACGTCGCCGCGGTCGAGGCTGCGATCGCCGCCGGCGAGTTCGACGTCGTCTTCCACCTCGCCGCCCAGACCCTGGTGGGGCCGGCGATGGCCGACCCAACCCAGACCTTCGAGGTCAACGTCCGCGGCACCTGGGGCCTGCTTGAGGCCTGCCGCCGCGCCGACGTACCCGCGGTGGTCGTCGCCTCCTCCGACAAGGCCTACGGCCCCAGCGAGGAGCTGCCCTACCGAGAGGAGATGCGGCTGCAGCCGGCCTCGCCCTACGAGGCGAGCAAGGCGGCGGCGGACGCGATCGCCCTCAGCTACCGCCCCGCCTACGGCCTGCCGGTGGCGGTGACCCGCTTCGCCAACATCTACGGCGGCGGCGACCCCAACTTCTCGCGCCTGATCCCGGAGGCGATCGCCGCCGTGCTCGACGGCCGCCGCCCGCAGATCCGCTCCGACGGCAGTCCCGAGCGGGACTTCCTCTACGTCGCCGACGCCGTCTCCGCCTACCTCGCGGTCGAGAGCGCTGTGGGGGCCGGCGGACCGGGAGCGGGGGAGGCCTTCAACGCGGGCGGCGAGCGCCCCTTCTCCGTCGCCGAGGTCCTGAGGACGATCGTCGAGGTCGCGGGCACGGAGCTGCAGCCGGAATTCCTCGGCACCGGCAACCCCGACGGCGAGATCGACCGGCAGTTCGTCGACTCGACCAAGCTGCGGGAGATGACCGGGTGGCGCCCCGAGGTCGAGCTCCGCGACGGCCTGATCCGCACCCTCGACTGGTACCGGGACCACGCCGAGCTGCGCCCGGCCACGCTCTGATCGCGGGAAGTAAGAGTAAGACCTGTAATACTCTTACCCCATGAGAATCACCAGCAAAGGCCAGGTGACGATCCCGAAGGAGATCCGGGAAGACTTCGGTCTCCTGCCCGGGACCGAGGTCGAGTTCGTGGCCGACGAGGGTCAGGTGAAGGTGCGGAAGATCGAGGGTGGCCGGGACCGGGGTCGTGAGATCGTCAGCCGCCTCCGCCGGGCGAGCGGCGGCGATATCCCCCTAAGCACCGAGGAGATCATGCGCCTGACCCGGGGAGAGGATTGGGGCACCGGCCACTTGGAAGAGGATGAAGGGCACTCTCGTTGATTCGAACGTCCTGATCGACGTTCTCTCCGGCGACCCGGTCTGGGCAGGGTGGTCGGAGGAGGCTCTGGCGCGGCTTGCCTCCGAGGGGCCGCTGTTCATCAATGGGGTCATCTACGCCGAGGTCTCGCAGCGGTACTCGCGCAAAGAGCTCCTCGATCATGAGCTGCCGGAAGAGGTGTTCATTCGCGAGCACCTGCCTTGGTCGGCCGCCTTTCTCGCCGGGAAGGCGTATCTCGGCTATCGCCGCCGGGGCGGCCACCGGCGTTCTCCGTTGCCGGACTTCTTCATCGGCGCTCATGCCGCGGTAGCGGGCCTCCGCCTGCTCACCCGCGATTCGGCCCGATACCGGACCTATTTCCCGAGCCTGGATCTCATCGCTCCCAGCTGAGCCCACCGGAAGCCTGGCTAGTCTGCAGCCCATGTGCGGGCGCTTCACCGTCACCACCAAGGACACGAAGAAGGTCGCTGACCGCTTCCAGGTCGAGCTCGAGAAAGCACTCGAGCGGAGCGGGGCGGGGGCGCCGGCCAAAGAGTCCGCCAAGGACGGGGGAGAGGCGACGGCCGGCAAGGAGAAATCCCCTCCCGGCATGGGCCGCTTCAACGTCGCCCCGACCCAGGAGGTGCTCGTCGTCCGCGCCTCGCCTCAGCCCGAGGAGGCCGAACAGGGGGAGCGAGAGGCGCGCTTGATGCGCTGGGGCCTGGTCCCGGTCTGGGCCAAGGACCTCAAAGTCGGCTACCGGATGATCAACGCGAAAAAAGAGAACCTGATGAAAAGCCGCGCCTACGGGCCGCTGCTCGGCAAGTACCGGCACCGCTGCCTGATCGTCGCCGACGGCTTCTACGAGTGGATGAAGGCCGAGGACCCGAAGCAGCCGCGGCAGCCGTGGCGCTTCACCGTCGACGGCGGTGAGCCGTTCGCCTTCGCCGGCCTCTGCACCCGCAAGGAGTGGGAAGACCCGGAGGAGCGCGGCTTCGACGACGGCTGGCTCTACACCTGCACGATCGTCACCACGCGGCCGAACGAGGTCGTCTCGAAAGTCCATGACCGCATGCCTGTGATCCTCCCCGGCGCCGACGCCGAGGCGGCCTGGCTGCGTCCCGACCTCGAGGCCGACGATGCGGTCGAGCTCTGCGTGCCGCTCGACGCGCGGCGCATGGAAGGGGCGCCCGCCAACCCGAAGCTGAACAAGGTGGGCAAGGGGATGGAGGAAGGGCCCGAGCTGCTCGTCGCACCGGAGTGAGGCGCCGCTAAGCGTCTTCTTCTTCGTCGATCGGCGGCGGCAGCTCCTTCATCGCTCCTGCGGTCTTGACGGTCGCCTCGCCGGCGCTCGTTTCGAGCCCGCACTCGATCGCGACCGACGCCGGCTTGGTGGTCCGCCAGACCACGTAGAAGGGCAACTCCAGCGCCTGCTCGGGCTTGCCGGGTGGCAGGAACCAGCGCCAGCGCTCGAAACCGTCGTGGAAGGTCGGCCATTCGAGTTTGACCCCCGGCACGCCGACGAACG